>DXIJ01000067.1 GCA_019112945.1 Candidatus Monoglobus merdigallinarum
AAAATTAAAACATCCCATTAAATGCAGAAAATCCGCCCTTTTGAGCGGATTTTCCATATTTATGCCCTTGAACTACGAACAAAAATCACCCTCGGAGTATACCTATACGCCGTCGGGCAAGGTTTACAGCGGCGGCCGCAGCCGACGCTGTAAACTGATTTTTGTCCGTTCTGAACTATTTTTTGGACACCCCATACGCAATCATTTTATATGTCGAGTTTTTTACAGCCCCTGTTTTATGCGCTTTCGGCGTTTTGCGTTGACACATGGGGCGGGGTATGATATATTTTAGTTATCAATACTAAAATCGGAGGGCTTATGAACTGGATAAGGATTAATATAATAACAAACAGTGCCGGTATAGACCGCATTTTATATGAGCTTGGCGAACTGGGCATCGACAGCGTTGAGATAGCCGATAAGGAGGATTTCAGGGCGTTTCTTAAGAACAACCGAAAATATTGGGATTATGTTGACGAGGAGCTTGAAAAGCTCAAGACAGCCGATACCAGGATAACCGCGTATGTCAGTGATGATGTGTGCGGAGAAGATATGGTCGGGAAAGTTAAGGAGATGACCGTGAGGCTGAAAAGCGAGAATGATGAAGCCTTAGGCTCTCTCGCCGTGCTTACTGCAAAGGTAAAGGACGAGGACTGGTCTGAGAACTGGAAGCAGTATTTCCATCCGATAGAGGTCGGTGAAAGAGTGCTCATTCAGCCGCAGTGGGAACCGCTTGACAGGGAGACCGACCGTGTTGTATTTAAGGTCAATCCGGGGCTTACATTCGGCACGGGCTCGCATGACAGCACAAGGTTTTGCATAGAGGAGATCGAAAGGTATTTAAGCCCGGGCGACACCATGTTAGATCTTGGCTGCGGCAGCGGGATCCTTTCTATAATCGCGCTGCTGCTTGGCGCTTCACGCTGCGATGCTGCTGATATCGATCCGAACTCTGAGCAGGTGGCATATGACAATTTAAGTCTCAACGGCATAGATAAGAGCCGCTATACTGTCAGGACGGGGGATATACTGACAGACAGCAGTATGCGCGGCGCTTTCGGGCAGTATGATATAGTTGCTGCCAATATCGTAGCTGATGTTATAATAGAGCTGTCACGTTTTGTACTTGATTTTATGAAGCCGGATGCGGTTTTTATATGCTCCGGTATAATTAATGAGCGCGCCGGGGAGGTAAAGGCTGCGCTTGAGGGAGCCGGTCTGCGCATCATAAATAAAAAGCAGTCCGCTGAATGGACTGCCTTTGCCTGCAAAAGGGCTTAACGTCTGTAATCGTCCCTGATAAACGGCTCGCGTATCTCTTCGGATATCAGCGCCGAATATTCACGCGGGCGGCGGTAGGCGTTGCCGTGCACTTCGTTTTTACGATACTCCCGTATCTCTTCGATAGGGAAGTCGGCAATGTATATCCCCTCCCGCTCACCTGCCTCGATGATCAGCGTATCTCTTGAGCCGATTTGCCCCGGCTTGTAGACGATACCGTCAAAGGCTGTAGAGTGTCCGTTGCAGTCCGGCTGTCCCGACGGATAATTGACGGTGGCTATCCCGAGCATATTTTCGTAGGCTCTGGCGCGCAGCTGAGAAATTCGGTTTATCTCCATCGGACAGGCGTTTGGGACAAGTATTATCTCTGCGCCCTTTAGCATAAGCAGTCTCGCGCTTTCGGGAAATTCACGGTCGTAGCATATCATAGCGCCGACTTTTACGGTGCCGCTGCCTGTATTCAGGTCACAGACCTCAAAGCCGCTGCCGGGAGTCAGCCTTTTCTCATCGCCGAAGTCGCATGTATGCACCTTGGAATATGAGAGAACGGTTTTACCTGAGCGGTCTATCAGGCAAAAGGTGTTTCGCGGAAGCGGCGAGTGCTGCTTGAGAAAGGTTATCCCGATCGCCATTTCAAGCTCTGCGGCGGCCTTGGCAAATTCTTTTACAAAGCTGCTGTCCGGAGAGATTGCGGTTGATTTCAATACATTTATATCCTCCGGGATGCAGTAGCCTGTGTTCCACATTTCGGGGAACACAGCAATGTCCGCATTCATTTCCTTAGCCTTTTTGCACCACTTAAGACCTTTTTCAAGATTTCCCTGCTGCGAGCCGGTAGGCATGATCTGCAGCAGTGCGGCCTTTAAACTCTTCATAATAAATCACTCCCAACTAAATATAAATCCAAGATGCCGGATATTACGTTAATATTTTTTCCATAACGTAGTTTGTAAGCAGCACGCCCCGCCGCTCCACTTCCTGCCGCTTTAAGGCTTTATAGCCGCGCTTTTCAAAAAACGGCTTTGCGGTTATTGAGGCATGCGTAACTATTTTTTTGACTTTATATCTGCTCTCAAGGCGGCGGCAAAGCTCCGAGGCAACGCCTCTGCCCTGATAATCCCTGTGCACATACAGCCTGTCTAAATACCCGCTCTCGTCAATGTCCCCAAAGCCTATAACAGCGCCGCCCTTTAGAGCTACAAGAGAGAAGTGCAGAAGCAGCGAACGGTTAAACGCCTCAAGATCAATGCTCTTTGGCGCCCAGGCGTCAAGCTGCTCTGCGGAATAGTCTTTTGCATTTACGGTGTGTACGGTGCATAGAAACAGTTCTGCCGCCTGCTTGCAGTCAGATTCTCTATATTCTCTGATAATCATTTTATACCTTAAATTACGCATATTCTATTTTAAATTCTCCGTCTCTAAGCATGGTTATGCGGGTGCCGAAGAACGCCTGCATACTGCTGATCAGACTGAGCAAGTCGCCGCTGCCGGCCGTTTCGTATGCAGAATGCATTGCAAGCTGCGGCGCGCCGATATCTATCATATTGACCGAGACCTGCTGCAGCAGCAGATTTCCAAGCGTTGAGCCGCCGGGGATATCGCTGCGGTTGACATATGTTTGATATGGGATTTCAAAATCGCGGCAGATTTTTTTGAATATGCCCTCGGAGATACCGTCGGTTGTGTATTTCTGTGAAGCATTATATTTTATCAGTACGCCGCCGTTAAGATAAGGACGGTTGGTGGGGCAGGAGGCTTCCGGATAGTTCGGGTGTACTGCGTGGCCGTTGTCGGCGGACAGCATAAAGCTTGAAGCCAGACAGCGCTTCAGATCCTCGCTGCTAAGACCAAGGCTGTCGCCGAGCCTTGATATAACATCACTTAGGAATGTAGATTTTGCGCCCTGCCTTGTGCCGCTGCCGACCTCCTCGCTGTCAAATACGCAGCACATGCGAACGCAACCGCTGTCCTTTGACCTGAGCAGCGCCGTAACTGACGAAAACGCACATTCCAGATCATCTATCCGCGGAGCCGAAAAGAACTCGCCGCCGCTTCCCCAGCGGATGCACCTGTCGCGGTTATACAAAAAGAGGTCGCTGCCGATGACTGAATCTTTTGAGACCCCGGCGGCCTTGGCGGCAAGCGCGGTTATGCTGCCGCCCGAGCCGGACAGCAGAGGGAGAAGCTCTTTCTGCGGATTAATGCTGCGGCTTTGCTCCCGCGGCGCCAGATGTATTGCAAGGCTTGGTATAATGCAAACATCCTGTTTAAGATCTACATTTATCGTTTTTATGCCGCCGTCGTCCGTTATAAGCCTGCCGGCAGCCGAAAGCGGTCTGTCGAACCATGTTGACGATATCATACCGCCGTATTTTTCGGTGTTGAGCTTTACATAGTGTCCCTCAGCGTCAATTTCCGGGCTTGGTTTTATCTTCAGGCAGGGCGAATCACTGTGAGAGGCAATGACAGAAAACGCATGAGGTGCATTTTCCGGCAGTATAAAAGCTATGACGGACGAGCCGCTGCGCGTTACAAAATACTTTCCGCCGCCGCTAAGCGTCCAGCGGTCGCATTCACAGAGCTCCGAAAATCCGTCATCAAGAAGCAGCTTTTTAATGCTGTCCACCGCCAGGTATGATACGGGGCTGCTTTCAACAAATCCAAAAAACTGCTCCGGTATTTTGTTCTTATCGGTAATATTCATCAAAATCCTCCGTTCTTATTTTCTTTAAGTATTATATCAAGATATTGCTGTACGGTCAACAGCCGCCGCCGATGTTTAATTTCTCCTCCGGCAAAAATTTTAATCAAATTTTAGATTTTCTCTTGAAATCTGCTCTTTGTTGTGTTATAATCGACATATGACGGAAACAGAGGAGGTGTTTTTATGCCAAGGCCGCAGAGGCAGAGAAGAATACACAGAGAGCCGGAATATGTGAGTTTTGTCCCGGACGGCATACCGCCGGGCGGAAGCATATTGCTCACGCTTGACGAGCTTGAAGCGATCCGCCTTGTGGACTTAGAGGGGTATACTCATGCGCAGTGTGCGGACAGGATGGGTATTTCGAGGACAACTGTGAGCGAGATTTATGAAAACGCACGCTATAAAATTGCTGACAGTATAGTCAACGGCAAGCCGCTTGATATCGGCGGAGGAAATTATATTGTGTGCGGCAGAGGGGCAGAGGTTAAGGTCAAAAATCAAATTTCAGATATTAAAGAGAAAGGAAAGGATATTATGAGGATAGCGGTAACATATGATAACGGAGAAATTTTCCAGCATTTCGGACATACGGAACAGTTTAAGCTCTATGATATTGAGGACGGAAAGGTAAAATCATCGCAGCTTGCGGACACAAACGGCAGCGGACACGGAGAACTGGCTGAGTTTTTGGTATCCGTCGGCGCGGATGCATTGATCTGCGGCGGTATAGGCGGCGGCGCACAGACGGCCTTGGCTGAAAAAGGTATAAAGCTCTACGGCGGAGCGGCCGGAAACGCAGACAGTGCGGTGGAGGCTCTGCTGAGCGGCAGTCTGGATTATAATCCGGATGTTAAGTGCAGTCATCACGCGCATGAGCACGGCGGAAACGCGCATAATTGTATGAATCATCACGGTAACTGCGGACATCATGGACACCACATGTGTTAGCAAATGACAATGTTCGGATTATTTTGGTGTTGATTGATTATTTTTTGATAATAGATTAATCCTTGATAAAGTATAATTTTAATATGGAATTTTCTTGACAAGTTATTCATATTATAGTATAATATACGCTGGATTTCCGATTTTAAAATGTATAGGAAGTGACATAAACATACTTTGAGAGGATTGGTACCAGAATGATAAAAAGAGGCTG
>DXIJ01000011.1 GCA_019112945.1 Candidatus Monoglobus merdigallinarum
GGAGTATAATATTTTTGGGACAGTATCTTATATCCTATTTTTGTTAGGTATTCGGCAGCGGCGCTTTCGCCGAAGTCGCCGAAATTTTTATTGTATCTGCTCATTGTTTGTGCCCAAAACCTTTGCAGTCATGAAAGTTCTGCGGTGAACGGTCTTTACTCCGAATCGGCGGATCGCCTCTATATGTGCCTTTGTTCCGTATCCCTTGTGCTTTTCAAAGCCGTACTCCGGGTACTCAGCCGACAGCTTTGTCATATATCTGTCCCTCGTTACCTTGGCGATTATCGAAGCGGCGGCAATGGTATGCGAGACGGTATCGCCCTTTACTATATACAGTGATTCATAGCCCGGAAACGGAATTTTATCATTGCCGTCAACTAATAATATGTCCGGAGTCACGTTTAGGTTACATACTGCCCTTTCCATTGCCAGATGAGTTGCCTGCCGTATATTTATTTCATCGATAACATCCGGAAACACAAATTCGGCTGAACAGGCGACAGCGGCTTCAATTATCTTATCATACAGCAACTCGCGTTTTTTTGCTGAAAGTTTTTTTGAATCATTGACGCCCTCAATAAATGTTCCGTGCGGAAGTATAACGGCAGCGGCGCATACGGGGCCTGCAAGCGGCCCTCTGCCCGCCTCGTCAATTCCGCAGATATGCCGATAGCCCTTACTGAAAAAATCGGCTTCATATTTTAATATTTCGTTTGTCATTTCCAAATTCACTCTCTTTTTATAGTTTAAGCATTCGGAGCCTCTAAGGTGATTTTTCCAAGCTTGGCGGCTCTGAAATCACTGAGTACAATATTTGCGGCTCTGAATAAATCGACCTCTCCGCCGGAGATTATACAGCCCCTTTTTTTTCCAATAACCTCAAGAAGCTCATATTTGTCCAGCTCACAGTCGTTCTCGCTTAGTGAATACTTTTCGCGGAGGTTTGAAAAATATTGTGCCTTAAGATAGTCAAGCAGCTCATAGGCAAGAGTTTCAACGTCAATTATCTCATCCTTTATTCCGCCGGTAAATGCGATTTTTCTGGCAACACTCTCGCTTTCAAATTTCGGCCAAAGTATGCCCGGTGTGTCGAGAAGCTCAAACTTGCCGGCTATCCTTATCCATTGTTTTGATTGGGTAATTCCCGGACGGTCTCCGGTTTTTGCAACGGCGCGGCCGGATATCCTGTTGATAAAGGATGACTTGCCGACGTTCGGGATACCGAGAACCATCATTTTGACTGCATGACGTTTAATTCCCCTTGCTTCATCACGCTTGAATTTGTCCGCAAGTACAACTTCTATGGCATTCAGAAGCTTTTTGCTGAGTCCGTTTCCGGATTGGCTGTTTGCAGAAATCGCGGTTACTTTTTGGCTTTGAAAATACGTCAGCCATTTTTGCGTTATATTCGCATCAGCCATATCGGCTTTATTTAAAACCAAAATACGTGGTTTTTTATTTATGATTTTATCAACTTCAGGATTTCTGGACGAAATCGGTATGCGCGCATCAACAAGCTCGATAACGACGTCAACGAGCTTTAAGTTGTCCTGTATCATACGGCGTGTTTTTGCCATATGTCCCGGAAACCACTGAAGCTGGTATTGGTTATTCATATTAAACCTCCTAAGCGCTTTAAAATATTTGCACACGGCGATCAGCCAAAACTTTAAATAACCGGAATGATATTATTTAAGCGGTACTGTCAGTGACAATACCGCCCAACAATTTATTCCGCTGCATACGCAAAGTTCATGTTTTCATCTTCTATTAAGTACGAGGCTGTTGTTTTATACGTAACAGAGCCGAACTTATTAAGCGGCCAGAATCTGAATACAGCGCCTCCAAGCAGCTCATCTTTAGGTACTTGACCTATCTCACGGCTGTCCTTGCTGTTGTTTCTGTTGTCGCCCATTACGAAGATTTTATCTTTTTCGACAACGATAGGATTATCCCTGCTGTATGCCCCCTCAGAGATAAGCATGTTTATATATGAGCCCGAATGTGTTGTGCGTCCGTTTATATAAGGTTCGTCAATGACTTCATCGTTGACATAAACATCTCCGGTCTCAAAATCAATATAAACCGTGTCGCCCTCGGTTGCAATAACCCTTTTTATATAAGGCCGGTTAGGATCCGAGGCGGGCTCGAATATTACAACATCGCCTTTTTTCGGCGTATAGAACAGTCTGTTGACGTATAATCTGTCATTCTCCTGCAGAGTAGGCTCCATTGAATGTCCCTGTACCTGAACCAATGTAAAAACAAAGTTTCTAATCAACAGAGCGAGTACGACCGCGACCGCAATTGCAATGACCCAATCTCTGACTTCTTTTAACATATTGAATTCACCCTTTGTCTTTTTCTGTTTTGTATGTTTGGTTTTTTGAATCTGTTTATTCTCATTTTTATCAGTTCTCACAGCATTTGTACGCTCGGCACTTTTGCTGCCGGCAGGTCTTGCACTCTGTGGTCTGACCGGCGTTTGAGCTCTGCGTACGGCTTTTGCGCTGTGTTTGGCATGAGTGCTTTGCGGAACGGCTTCGGTTATTTTAGGCATAACCTGAGTTTCGCCCGATGCAACAGAGCGTACGGCTCTCCTGCCCTCCTGCGGCGAAATCGTGGCTCTCTCTTTTGTGTGCTCCAAAGTATCAGAGTTTTTAGAGCGCCTTGCGGCAAACATGTCCGAGATTTCGGGCGGAGTATTTTTATTGCTGAATATGCTGTCAGAGGAGGACACTGTCGGCACGGGCTTTTTGATAGATGCACCGGGCTGAGAAATACTGCGGCTCAATTCTTCCTGAGCTTTGATCCTGGCCATACGCCGGGCTTTGGCTTCCTCTTCAGCCTGTATCTGCTGCTCCATCTCACGCTGCCGTGCAAGCCGCCTCTTGCGGCGTTCTTCAATTTCGCGCAGCATGGAGCTTGTCTGTGCATTGATTTCCGACCTGGCCTTTTCAATGGCGGGGTCGCCGGCGCCGCTTGAATTAGCCGCAGATTTACTCTTTGAGCTTTCGCCGAATCGATTTAAGTCTTTGCTTCTTCCGTTATTTGCGGGAACTTGATTTTTATTATCCATATACTATACCCCCATAATAACTTATTATACTAAAGAGTGGTGATTAAAAAATAACCACCACCGTTTTGAACTATTAAAGCTTTTCTTTAACTTTAG
>DXIJ01000068.1 GCA_019112945.1 Candidatus Monoglobus merdigallinarum
ATCTGATATAATACTTGCGATGATTATAGATGTTGTCATAACTTTTGTCCTTTCTCGGTTCTGTGCATATTATTTTATCATATTTAGGCGGATATGTCCATGCGCGAAATGATAATATGATGAAACGGACAAAATAAAGTTTTGTGTTAAATCTGTCAAAAAATGCGTTAAATCTGTAATCGGGTTGAAAATGCCTGCAGCCTGTGCTAAAATAAGCCTGTGAGTTGATAAAGCTGCTGTTTTGCGGACGCCGAAAATTCTCGGCTTTTATCGATTCGTTACAAGTACTGAAACACCTTTCATGCGTCAGGCCGTATTCTGATTTTATAAGATGCGGCCCGGCATAAGAGGGGGTTCGTCACCTGACCGGTCCGGCAAAGCCTGTAAATCAGATATATGTGCTTTATTGGGCTTATTCCGATTGCAATATTTGGGGAAGAAGATTTTTGTTTAAATCCCGGCTGCGCAGCGTACTTAATTTTTTGTTTCAAAGCATTATTTTTTTGTCTATGTATAGCGATCGGTCTTAATATAAAGCCGCCGCGCAAACTGTGCAGCAAGGCTGCTTGGTGCACGGCGGCGTCAGCCTTCCCCGGCCGCCGCAGTACTGCCGCCCTTTTAGTTTTTGTGCAGCTTATTTCTTTGTGCACAAAGCAGCGGCGGTATATTTATATGCACTGTGATTTTTGATGATAGTTTTATTTTTCTGACGTAAAAACCGCCGCGCAAACTGCACGGCGGTTTAAAATATCAGCTTTAAATTTCAATCTTATTCAACAACCATCCAAACGGTCTCGACCTCAGTATCCCTGTCGCCCCAGCACAGCCACATTGTATCAACGCCGCCTGCCTGTATGGTCTGATATGAATACGGTGTTATCGAAAGCGTCATTGAAGTACCGTTTGAATCTATTCTTCCGAATCTCCACCACTGGAGGTTAACTGCCGGGTCAGCTTTGCGGCTTATAAACGTATCGTTTACAGTATCCAGTATAAGCTGAACGTCAGCCTTGATGTCGTCCGAGACCTCCTGCGGCCCCGAAACCTCAAACGTGTTTTCGTCAAGCACCTCGTAGTTTAAGTGTGCATTCTCAGCACCGTCGGGTGTGTGCATTTTTGTAGCCATTGTTCCGCGTGAATACTCACCTGCAGCAACGTCATATTTTACTACATTGCCAAGCTCGCCGGGCTGCGGCTGTATAGGTTCTTCCTGCGCTCCGCCGCTTGCAATATAGTTGATCTGTCCGTTTGAAATGTCCAGAGTATCTGTGTAAAGATATCCGTTGATTATACCGTTGCTGATGGTTGCAGCGGAACCAAGCGCGATAACGTTTCCGGTAATCGAAGAGTTGCCGTTAAGAGTGAACGTCGGCGCGTCAACATAGACATTTGCGTTGATATTTGAGCGGTTGAATATTGTAATGCCGGTATCGGCTTTCATATAAATATTTACATTTTCAGGATGCTCACTCACAACCTTTGTGCCATAAAAATATCTGTCCTGAGCAAAGTAAATGTTTACTTTATTTTCACCTATAACCGTAATCGTGTTAGAAGTGTGATGATACTGCTCTTTTACGATAATGGTGACGTCGTTATTTGTTGCATCAATAACAATACCCGGTTCTCCATTATTCCAAAGACGATTTACAACTGTGTCAGAACTTATTGTGAGGTTGTCAGCACCCTCGCTCTTAAGCTCATCAACGGGCTCAACGCCGTCAATACCCTCGGGAACAGTAAAACCTGCGTATGAATCATAAGCCGATGTGTCGGCGTCATTAACCACACCGTCTCTCAAAACGGTTGAATCAATGCTGCCCTCACCGATGATAAGGCCGTTTACTGTACCGTCGCTGCCGTTTATGCTGCCGTTTGAATATACGCTTCCCTCAATAGAAAAGGAATCGTGCATATTTACACCGCCGTTTGCGATAACCGCAAAGCTGATGTTGTTTTGATTGCCGTAAACTCCGTAGTCAGAATACGTCTGCGCTTCATAATCGGAGGTTGCGGCAGCAAATGAGACCATAGGAACGGTAAGAGCCAAGAACATTGCGCACAAAGCTGTAACTGTCCTTAATAACTTTTTGTTTTTCATAAAAATTCCCCCTTATTTTGATCGTTCAATAATTATATGTTATTAATTATATGTTATTTTCTTCACCGTTATATGATTTTACGGATAAAAAAGGCTGCAGCACAAGTGAAGTGTTGCAGCCGGACTATCATACTCTAAACAAATTAAAGGTTAGACTCAAGGCTTTGCGTCAGCAGCTTTCGCTGCCTTTGCCCGTAATGTTCAATTTTTAATTTACACAAAGCGGCCGGAGCATAATATTACATACGCCCAGGATCCATTACATCCTAATTATAGCATTAGACAATTTACTTGTCAAGGATAAATTTCAAAATCATGCATAAAATTTTGCTCATGATTTTTGTGCATATTGGATTTATATTATAAAAAAGCGGGAGTAAATTAAAAAAATTTACCTCAAGGTCTTGACATATTTAAAAAGTTATGGTAATCTATTTAGGCTGAATACAGGGGTATAGCTCAGTTGGTAGAGCAGCGGTCTCCAAAACCGCGTGCCGTGAGTTCAAGTCTTACTACCCCTGCCATATTAAAAAGCTCCGGGTCTTGGTCTGTATCTAAGCTCCGGGGCTTTTTTATGCATTCACAGGGGCCTGAGGGTGCAGATGTGTTTCGTCTTTATACTGATTTTGAACCGGCAGCGCAGCTGAGCCTGCGGTGCACGCTGAACCTTATACCTCCATTTTAGCATTTTTGCAGAGTTAATTCAATATTGCTGAAATTATTTTATAAATATGTTGGCTTGGCGGATCAAAAAACGCGGTTTTAACGTTTGTGACCGGGACTTGG
>DXIJ01000069.1 GCA_019112945.1 Candidatus Monoglobus merdigallinarum
TACAGCGAGGGTATGTTCCGTCAGGAATGCACTGTCAGGCTTTATGACGCTGCTGATAAGGAGCTGAGTGAAAGGGACATAAAATGGATATGGAACAATACGCCGATTATTTCGGTCAGCTGCCCTATCTATAAAACCAAAGCTGTAAGGGTCGTTCCAAGCGTTGACGATACGGTTGATTTATCTGCGCTCAAATGCGGGCCGTCAGAGGTCGTGATTTACGGAAACAATGATTATATAGAGGGTGTTTCGGAAGTTTCGACCGAGACGGTAACGGTTTCTGACTTTTTGTCCGGCGGAGAGGTAACAAAAAAGCTGATACTTCCGGATTGGGCAAAGGCCGTTGATGATATATCGGAGGTCAAAATTAGTGCAAATTCTGATTAATAATATAAAAATGCCGCTTGAGCATAAAATTGAAGATGTGTTGCTTGCCGCTCAGAAAGCTGTGCGGCAGCACTTTGTTTCCGCAAAGAATTTTTCGGTCTATAAGCAGTCGATAGATGCAAGGAGAAAGAGCAATATCCGCTATGTGTACTCGGTTATGGCTGAGATCCCGGACGGCTCTGAGACTTTGGGAATAAAAAATATTACGGCGGCAGCGGACAGCGGTGTTCATATCAGCAAAAGGGCTTTGAAGCAGCGTCCTGTTGTGGTCGGCATGGGTCCGGCAGGGCTTTTTGCGGCGTATGTGCTGACCCTGAGCGG
This sequence comes from Candidatus Monoglobus merdigallinarum, assembly GCA_019112945.1. GTDB lineage: Bacteria > Bacillota > Clostridia > Monoglobales > Monoglobaceae > Monoglobus > Monoglobus merdigallinarum. The sequence goes on from DXIJ01000069.1 coordinate 709, forward strand.
CAATCCTCCGATCATTATCGAAAGAGGCGCCGGTATTGAAGAGCGCCAAAGAGCGGTAAAACTTTTCTGGGAGACGGGTGCGCTTGACCCAAATTCTAACGTGCAGTTCGGAGAGGGCGGAGCGGGCACGTTTTCGGACGGGAAACTAAATACCGGTATAAAGGACAAGCGGCAGCGGTTTATTCTGGAGACGTTTGTGAAATTCGGCGCGCCGCCCGAAATATTGTATAAGGCCAAGCCGCATATAGGAACCGATATTTTAAGGGACGTTATAGTAAATATGCGCAAATACCTTAAAGAGTGCGGCTGCGAAATACGCTTTAAGACGTGTATGACCGATGTTAAGATAAGGAACGGACGGATAGAGGAAATAGAGCTGAGCAGCGGCGGGGCGCTTAAAAGCGGCTGTGTGTTTTTGGCGATAGGCCACAGCAGCCGTGACACATACAAAGTGCTTGAGAGCCGCGGCTGTGTTCTTAAGCAGAAGCCGTTTGCCATGGGGGTAAGGATAGAGCACAGGCAGCAGATGATAGGCATGGCTCAGTACGGAGACGCCTGGAGTATGCTTCCGGCGGCCGACTATAAGCTCACATACAACGGCAAAGAGCGCAGCTGCTATTCATTTTGTATGTGTCCCGGAGGGTATGTTGTGAACGCATCGTCAGAGCCGGGAATGCTCGCGGTAAACGGCATGAGCAACCATGACCGCGGAGGCGAAAACGCCAACAGTGCGCTTGTCGTAAACGTCAGGCCGGAGGATTTTGGGAGCGGTCATCCGCTTGCCGGCATAGAGCTGCAAAGGAAGTATGAACGGCTCGCTTTTGAAGCAGGCCGCGGCGGCTATGCTGCACCTGTACAGCTTGCAAGAGATTTTGTCATTGGCAGGGCGTCGGACTCTCCGGGCGATGTAAGCCCGAGCTATACCGGGAAGATAACGCTTGCAGACCTGAGGGGCTGCCTCCCGGAATTTGTTTCCGAGACTCTGTGCGACGGCTTAAAATATTTTGACAATAAAATAAGCGGATTTTTGGGCAGCGGATTATTGACAGGCATTGAGACCCGTACATCGGCTCCGGTAAGAATTGTCAGAAATGATGATTTTTCGGCCGCAGGAGTTATGGGGCTGTATCCTATAGGAGAGGGAGCCGGATATGCCGGGGGAATAGTGAGCGCGGCGCTGGACGGCTTGAAAGCAGCGCTGAGCGTTACAGAGCCGCTTTAATAAATTAGGCCTTTGGTTTTAGGACAATTTGGTTTAAAATATTTGACAAAATAGACGCATTAGCGTATAATATGAATAATACTTATTTTTAATTCGGTATAATATAAAATCCTCTTTGTGGATGTGTATTAATATTTTGGAGGTTGTTATGGGCAGATTATTCGGAACTGATGGCGTCAGAGGAATTGCAAATGATGAGCTGACGCCTGAGCTGGCGTTTAAAATAGGACGTGCCGGTGCATATGTGCTTACAGGCGTTGGAGAAGATAAGCCGAGAATATTGGTAGGACGCGATACAAGGATTTCCGGCGGGGTCCTTGAGTGTGCGCTTGTGGCCGGAATATGCAGCGTTGGTGCGGAAGCGGTCATAGCCGGTGTTATACCTACTCCGGCAATTGCGCATTTGGTCAGAAGCAAGGGCTTTGACGCGGGCGTTATGATCTCGGCGTCTCACAATCCGTTTGAGCATAACGGGATAAAGTATTTCAGCGGTTCGGGCTACAAGCTGAGCGATGAGACAGAGGAGAGAATAGAGGGGATCATTCTTGACAATGCCGAGGAGATAAAGGCTCCGACAGGCAAGGACATAGGCCATATCACATATGATGATTCTTTGGTTTATGATTATATTAAGTTTGCCGAGAGCACGTGCGGCGTGCGGCTTGACGGTCTTGCAATCGCAATAGACTGCGCAAACGGGGCTTCAAGCGTGACTGCCCAAAAGGCTCTTGAAGAATTGGGAGCCGAAGTTTTTGTTATAAACGACAAGCCAAACGGAATAAATATTAACGATAACTGCGGTTCTACCCATATAGACGGCTTAAAGGCGTTTGTTGCCGAGAAAAAGGCGGATTTGGGACTGGCGTTTGACGGTGACGCCGACAGGGTTCTTGCCGTTGACGAAAACGGCGAGCTTGTTGACGGAGACAAGATAATGGCGATACTCGCGCTTGATATGAAGGAGCGCGGCTGTCTTAAAGACAACACGGTGGTCGCAACTGTGATGAGCAATCTGGGATTTTTTGTTATGGGCAGCAAGCATGGCCTCAATATAAAGAGGACCAAGGTCGGCGACAGATACGTTCTTGAAGAAATGCTAAAGCATAATCATCTGATCGGCGGCGAGCAGTCCGGACACGTTATATTGCTTGAACATAACACAACGGGCGACGGCTTAGTTACCGGAATACAGTTGGCGTCTGTTTTAAAGCGGTCGGAGAAGAAGACGTCGGAGCTTGCGTCGGTCATGCATGTGTATCCTCAGGTGCTTGAGAACGCGAATGTCAAAAACGAACTCAAGAACGAGGAAAACTATATGAAGTTCCCCGAAATCAGGGCGGCTATTGAGAAACTTGAAAGTGAATTTAAAGACAGCGGAAGAGTGCTGATAAGACCTTCCGGAACCGAGCCTTTGGTCAGAGTTATGATCGAGGGGGATGACCGGGAGCTTATCGCGCGCAAGGCTAAGGAACTGGCGAAGCTGTTTGAGGAAAAGCTGAACTAATAATTATACTGCGAAAAGAGGATTGACATATGAAATTAGGAATCGTCGGACTGCCGAATGTGGGCAAAAGTACACTGTTTAACGCGATAACGCAGGCCGGTGCGGAGTCGGCAAATTATCCGTTCTGCACGATAGAGCCGAATGTCGGAACCGTACCTGTCCCGGACTTTAGGATTGACGCTCTTGCGGATATGTACCGGCCGGATAAAGTGACTTATGCGGTCATTGAGTTTGTGGATATAGCCGGCCTTGTTAAGGGCGCGAGCAAGGGCGAGGGTCTTGGCAACAAGTTCCTTTCAAATATCAGGGAGGTTGACGCAATAGTCCATGTTGTAAGAGCCTTTGACGATGAAAATATCGTCCACGTGGACGGAAGCATTGACCCTGTCCGCGATATTGAGACAATTAATTTTGAATTGATTATGTCTGATTTGGAAATACTTGACAGAAGAATAGATAAGATAATGAAGTCCATAAGAGGCGGCGAGAAGAAATATCTTGCATATCAGGAGTTTTACGAGAGGCTGAAAAGCCACCTTGAAAGCGGCAAAACTGCGCGTTCAATGGAGATGAGCGATGAAGAGAGCGAAATGCTTGACGAGGTCTCGCTGCTGACGCTCAAGCCGGTAATTTATGCGGCAAATGTGGCTGAGGACGATTATGCAAACGAAGACGGCAACGAATATGTTGCAAAGATAAGGGAGTACGCAGCGGGCGATAAGGCGGAGGTAATGGTTATCTCTGCAAAGATCGAGGAGGAGATCGCCGCGCTTGACAAGGAGGAAAAGCAGCTGTTTTTAGAAGAGCTGGGCGCGGGAGAATCCGGCCTTGATAAGCTCATAAAGGCAAGCTACAGCCTGCTTGGGCTTATCAGTTATCTTACTGCGGGAAAGCCTGAGGTAAGAGCTTGGACAATCAAAAAGGGCACAAAGGCACCGCAGGCCGCCGGCAAAATCCATACGGACTTTGAAAGAGGCTTTATTAGAGCCGAGGTCGTGCACTTTGATGATTTAATGAAATGCGGAAGTATGAATGCGGCAAAGGAGAAAGGTCTGGTCCGTTCTGAGGGCAAAGAATATGTCATGAAAGACGGAGATATTGTTTTGTTTAGATTTAACGTATAAGGTAAAGGAGTGTAGAGCATGGATTTTTTGGATAATGTAAAAAATGTTGTGGGCTCGGCTGCACAGACTGTGATGAAGAAGTCGGGAGAGGTTGTGGAATATTCAAAAATTAAGTATGCCATTTTTGATATAAACAATACAATCAAAGAGCTGAGCCTTGAGATTGGAACAGCGGTTTACGACTCTTACGAAAAAGATACGCCGCTTGACGGGAGCGTAAAAGATAAGTGCGCAAAGATAAAGGAGCTTAAAGAACAGCTTTTGGGCTATGTTGAGCAGCTGGAATCGTATAAGTCAATGGTAAGGTGCGTCAGCTGCGGCAAGAGTGTTAAGAACGACTGTTCATACTGCCCGTATTGCGGCAGCAAGCTGTCGGTGGAGGCTGATGCTGAATTTTATTCAAGCTCTGAATACTATACCGCGCCCGGAGGCTTCGGCGGCAGTGACGGGCCGGATAACGGAGCGGGAGAATAGCGTATGTTTCTTGTGATTTCTGACGGCGGCGCGGCAGCTCATGCGCTTTCAAACGCTCTTGACAGCTGCGGCGCTGAGTATGTTTATCAGTTCGAAACTCTGGCAGGTGCAGGAGAGTTCGGACACGGCAGTGTGATTGTCGGAAAGATAACCTACAGAGGCTTAAAGCGTGTTATAAATAAAAATAATGTCACCGCCGTCATTGATACCATAAGTGTACCGCAGAGCGAGACCTCTTTGGTTGTTCAGGCTGCGGCAGACGATTTAAAAATACCGGTTATTAAAATAATAGCCCCAACGGTGCGTTTTGATGCGCTGCGCAGTGCAGACGTCAAGGCTGATTTCAGCGTTAATTATTCATATAAAGATATTGCCGCTAAAATCAATAATACCGTCGGCAATGCCGTGTTTTTTGCCAAGCCGTATAATGTACGGGCGATTGCGGATTTGGTGTTTGACCAGAAAGAGCTGTTCGTCCCGATTAAGTCGGGCGCATCGTTTGATGTTGATTTGGCTCTTGAATTTGGGATACCAATTTTAAACGTCAGAGAGTTCGAGAGCTTCAGCGGTGTTTCGGGCATAAAACGGGTGCTTGAGGAATTTGACGCTAAGCTGATGATAACCGACAGCGAGATTGATATATATGATAAGCTGAGCGCGGCGGAGATGACGGGAGCTGAGGTCGTGTTTACACAGAACACGGGGATTGAATATGAGCTGATTTTTGATAATTTGGACAGCTTTTGTGAGTTCCTGCGCAGCTCTGAACTTCTGAATAGCGGTGAGCCTCAGGATGAAAATGCCGTAAGTGAAGAAAACGGCGGCGAAGAAGAACCTGAAAACCAAAATAATATATAATGAGGTAAATTTATGAAAATTGCTATAGACGGACCGGCCGGCGCGGGAAAGAGCACAATATCAAAGGCAGTCGCCGGGGAGCTTAATTATTTGTATATCGACACGGGTGCGATGTACCGAAGCGTCGGGCTCGCTGCGGTAGAAGCCGGGATAAACACGAGAAGCGAGACGGAGCTTGCCGGAATTATCGGAGATATACTCATTGATATTAAGAACACTGAGGACGGACAGAAATATTATTTGAACGGCCGTGACGTGACACAGAAAATAAGAGAGCCGCAGATATCCATGGCGGCGTCGGACGTGGCGGTAATTCCCGCTGTCAGGCTGAAGCTGGTCGAGCTTCAGAGAAAATTGGCTGAAAAAACCGATGTAGTTATGGACGGGCGCGATATAGGAACATATGTTTTAAGAGACGCAGAGCTGAAAATCTTCCTGACCGCCTCGGTTGACGAAAGGGCGAGGCGCAGATATAATGAACTCAGGCAAAAAAACTCAGAGGCCGACCTTGATGCGGTCAGGGCTGAGATGATCAAGAGAGACAAGAATGACAGCGAGCGTGAATTTGCGCCGCTCAGACAGGCTGAGGACGCAGTGCTTGTTGACACAACCAACATGGATATTGGCGAGGTTATCGATAAAATACTGCAGCTTGCCAAGGAGAAGAAAAATGTCACTTTATGATGTCGGACGAGTTGTCGTAACAGCTTTTTTCAAGCTGTTTTTCAGAGTTAAAATCAGCGGTAAAGAGAATATACCCGAGGAGAGCGAGCGGTTTTTGATATGCGCCAATCATAAGAGCTATTTAGACCCGCCGCTTGTCGGCGCGTGCTTCCCGTTTGAGATTGGGTTTATGGCAAAGGAGGAGCTTTTTAAAAACAAGCTGTTCGGCGGCTTGATAAAAAAGCTGGGAGCTTTTCCGATAAAACGCGGAAAGTCGGATTTCGGTGCATTGCGTACGGCCATAAGCCTGGTTAGCGGAGGAAAGCATATCGTGATTTTTCCCGAGGGCGGACGCTCTCACAATAATTCGCTGAAAAAGGGCAAGACCGGCGCGGCAATGGTCGCGGTGAAGTCAAAGGCCAAAATTCTGCCGGTGGGGATCGGCGGAAAGTATAGGATATTCGGTAAAATCAATGTTAATATAGGAAAACCGATAGATTTAAGCGGGTACTTTGATAAAAAGATAAGCTCTGACGAGCTTCAGGGCATAACCGATGTTTTAATGTCAGAGCTCTCAAAGCTGTCGGGTATCCCTTTAAAGCTAAAGAATTAGAAATTTGTCTGCGGGGCTGATTTTATATGGAGATAAAAATTGCAAAGTATGCCGGGTTTTGTTTCGGCGTCGACAGAGCCGTCAAAATTGCTTACGATTCCGTTTTGCCCGGCGGCGGCACAGTCTATACTCACGGGCAGCTTATCCATAACAAGGATGTAACCGACAGTCTGAGACTCAGGGGGATTGTCCCGGCGGAGGATATCAGTGCGATAGAGCCCGGCTCAAAGGTTATCATAAGAGCGCACGGCGTTCCCAAATCGGATATGGATTACTTAAAGAAACGCGGAGTCGAGATAATTGACGCGACCTGTCCGTTTGTAAAGAAGATCCATAATATTGTCGAAAAAGAGTTTTTTGAAAAGAACAGAAAGATAATAATCGTCGGCGACAAAAATCATCCCGAGGTCATAGGTATAAACGGCTGGTGCAGCGACTCTGCGGCAGTGGCGTCAAGCGAGGATGATTTAGGCGAAATTTTAGCGCTTAAAAGTGATACGCCGGTATCAGTAGTAGCCCAGACTACAATCAGGAGGAATTTATTTAAAAAAATTCAAGAAATTATAAAAAAACATTTTACAAATGCGAATTTTTTTGATACAATATGTAGTGCAACGTCTGAAAGACAAAAAGCTGCTGCCGAGCTTTCGCGTGAGGTCGATTTGATGCTCGTAGTCGGAGGCCTGCACAGTTCAAATACAAAAAAGCTGTATGAGGTTTGCAGGGATAACTGTGCCCATACTTTTTTGATAGAGAACAGCAGCGGAATTAAAAACAGTAAAATAATAAATAATCAATATAATATTAATAAAATGAAAGTCGGTATTACCGCCGGTGCTTCAACGCCGGAGTCGGTAATCAAGGAGGTCTATTTAACCATGGCGGAAAATGAAATGAATTTTGCAGAGGCTTTGGAGGAAACTTTAAAACCTTTGAAATCAGGTGAGGTTGTTAAGGGTGTTGTTATCGGTATCACTCCGACAGAGGTTCAGGTTGATATCGGAAGTAAGTATGACGGTGTGATTCCTCTTGATGAATTGACCAATGACCCGAACGCTGATATTGCAGAGTTGGTCAAAGTCGGAGAAGAGGTTGATGTATACATTGTTCATGTAAGCGACAGAGACGGCGTTGTTACTCTCTCTAAAAAGAAGATCGACGCTGTTAAGGGAATGGAAGAACTCAGGAATGCTTTTGAAAACAATGAAGTCTTAACCGGCAGAGTTGTTGAACTTGTCAAGGGCGGAGTTGTTACGATTGCCAGCGGAGTGCGCGTGTTTATTCCCGCTTCTGAGTGCGCGATCAATTATCTTTCTGATTTGGGCGTGCTGCTCAATACCGAGCAGAAGTTTAGAATTATAAAGATGGATACTGACAGAAGAGGCAGACAGAGAGTTGTGGGCTCTATAAAGGTAGTCGCAAAGGAAGAGGCGGACAAGGCTGCTGCGGCTTTCTGGGAGAGCGCCGAGGAAGGCAAGAAGTATACGGGCGTTGTTAAATCTCTCACATCTTTCGGTGCGTTTGTTGATTTGGGCGGCGTTGACGGACTTATTCATATTTCGGAGCTGTCACCGGTTCGTATCTCTCACCCGTCCGAGGTTGTCAAGGTCGGCGATGAGATAGAAGTATATATTAAAGAACTTGATAAGTCCAAGAACAGGATATCTCTCGTTAGAGAGCTCAAGGAGCAAAAGGCTGCCGAGTTCTGGGAGAATGCCGAAGAGGGCAAAAAGTATGTGGGAATCGTCAAGTCAATTACACCGTTCGGCGCATTTGTCGATCTGGGCGGCGTTGACGGACTGGTTCATATTTCAGAGCTGTCCTGGAACAGGATAAAGCACCCGTCGGAGATCGTTTCGGTCGGACAGGAGCTTGAAGTGTATATTAAGAGCCTTGACAAGGAAAAGGGCAAGGTTTCTCTCGGATACAAGAAAGAGGAGGACAGCCCGTGGGTCAAAGCTGTTAAGGACTTGCATGTAGGCGATAAGATTAAGGCAAAGATCGTCAGGATCCTGCCGTTTGGCGCATTTGCTGAGGTCGCTGAATATGTCGATGGCCTTATCCATATCTCGCAGATTTCAAACGAGAGGATAAATAAGCCCTCGGACGTTCTTGCTATCGGCGACGAGGTCGATTGTGAAATTATTGAGATCAACAATGAGACAAAGCAAATCGGTCTTTCTATGAAAGCTCTTATGAACGACGCTTCTCAGCAAAGCTCAGACGATAAGGAGGAGGACGCTCTTCCGAATTCATATATTGAGGAAACAAGTTTTACGCTCGGTGATATCCTTGATTCAACCGAAACGAGCGAAGAGACTGAATAAGGCGTTTATATGATTTATTCAAGGGCGGACATGCTGTATGTCTGCCCTTGTTTGAGGTTATATGCCGCGGAGAGAATTGTTTTTTAAACGCGGCAGAATGGAGAGTTTGTTATGATTGAAAATCCTATCGAGAGCTTTAATCAAAAAATTAAGAAAAGACGGGTCGCGGTAATTGGTATCGGTGTCAGCAATGTACCGCTTATAAGATTCCTGGCAGAGCGCGGCGCAAAGATAACCGCGCATGACAGGCGTACCCGCGGGCAGCTGGGCAGTATCTATGACGAGCTGCGCGGGCTTGGCGTCGAGTTCGTTCTGGGCGGCTCATACCTTGATGAAATTCGCGGGGACGCCGAAATGATTTTTAAAACTCCCGGCGTTCGGTTTGATGAACCGGCTATTGCTGAGGCTGTCGCCGGAGGCGCGGTGCTGTCATCGGAAATGGAACTGTTTTTTGAGCTGTGTCCCGCTCCGATAATCGGCGTTACCGGCAGTGACGGAAAGACAACCACCACAAGTCTTATATACGATATGCTGAAGAGAGCCGGATACAAGTGCTATCTGGGCGGAAATATCGGCAGCCCGCTTATTTACGATGTCGAGAGCATAAAGCCGGATGATAAGGTGGTAGTTGAGCTGTCAAGTTTTCAGCTGCACACCATGAAGAAGAGCCCGCATATCGCGGTCGTAACGAATGTAACGCCCAATCATCTTGACTGGCATAAGGATTACGACGAATATATCGAGGCTAAAAAGGCGATATTTGCTAATCAGTCTGAGGGCGGCAGAGCGGTATTTAACTATGATAACGATATAACCCGCAGCCTCTGCGCCGAGGCGCGCTGCGGCGTGTATTTCAGCCGCCAAAACAAACTTACGGACGGCTATTGCATAAATGACGGGTATATAGTTCAGTTTAAGAACGGCAAGGAAGTGCGTAGAATTTTGGACACCCGAGACATATACATTCCGGGAGTGCATAATATAGAAAACTATATGGCCGCTATCGCCGCGACAGAGGGATTGGTCTCTGATGAGATTATCAGAGAGACCGCAAAGGGCTTTGTCGGAGTTCCGCACAGGATAGAGTTTGTGAGAGAACTCGGCGGCGTAAAGTTTTACAATGACTCTATCGCGAGCTCTCCTGCGCGCACAACGGCAGGTCTCAATTCGTTTGAGCAAAAGGTTGTGCTGATTGCCGGAGGCTATGATAAAAAGATACCGTTTGACGATTTCGGAGCTGTTGTATGCAGCCGCGTAAAGAAGCTTGTGCTGTGCGGTTTTACGGCTGACAAGATTGAGGCGGCAGTCAAGGCGGCGCCGAATTTTGACGGAAGTCTTGAAATATATAAGCTGGATGATTTCAGGGAAGCCGTTACAAAGGCAAAGGATATAGCCGAGCCGGGAGATGTTGTGATACTGTCGCCTGCCTGTGCAAGTTTTGATAAGTTTAAGAACTTTGAAGAGCGCGGAAATATGTTCAAGCAAATTGTAAAAGAGTTTTAGAAAAAATCCCTCCGCCATGTCTTTAAGACAAGCGGAGGGCTTTACCGTATATAATCTTATTTTTCCGGCTCCAGCCACTCTGTTACATGCTCCGAAAACAAATGCCCGTCCAGATGCTCAATTTCGTGGCAGAAAGCGCGGGCGGTCAGTTCTTCGCCCGTATATTCGTACATGCAGCCGTTTCTGTCCATAGCCCTGATTTTTACGATATTGGGGCGTGTGACCAGTCCGTACTCGCCTGGGAAGCTCAAACAGCCCTCGGCTCCGGTTTGTTCGCCCTCGGTGCAGATGATTTCAGGATTTATCAGCTCAAGTATCGTATCGCCCGTATCAACAATCGCTATCCTTTTAAGAACTCCGACCTGAGGCGCAGCAAGGCCGACGCCGTTGTGAAGTTTCAGCGTTTCCCTCATATCGTCAAGCAGGCAGATGATACGGTCATCTATCTTCTTGACCTCTCTTGACTTCTTTTTAAGTATATCGTCTCCGAATTTAACAATATTTCTAATCGCCATTTTTCTCTCCTAACTCATATTTATCGGGTTTATGTCAATAACCAAAGTATTTTTACTGTTCCCGGTGTTATGACGGTCGTTTATTTCATGAAGCACAGGCAGCATATTGTCAGAGCTGCGGACTTTCATAAATATCCTGTACCTGTAATTGTTTTTTATTTTGCTTATGGGCGCAGGCATGGGCGCGCTGAGCATTATTATGTTATTCTTATCTGCCGACGCATTTATACATGAATAAATGCTGTTTATCTCGGCTGTAACGCTTTCGGTCTCCGTCCCGTGAACCAGTATGTTTATTATGTCACAAAACGGCGGATAATTCAAGCGTTTTCTGAAATTAATTTCATTTTTATAAAATCCGGTATAGTTGTGGGCTTTGGCAAATTCAATAGTTGAATTTTTCGGCTGGTATGTCTGAATCACGGCGCGTCCGGGAATATCGCCCCTGCCGGCTCTTCCGCACACCTGGGTCAGCAGTGAAAACGTCCTCTCGTTGGCTCTGAAGTCGTCAACGCCCAGAGATGAATCAGCTGCCAGCACGCCGACAAGCGTTACATCCGGAAAATCCAGCCCCTTTGTAACCATCTGTGTGCCAAGCAGTATATCGGCCTTATCGTTCCTAAACGCATTTAATATCTGCTCATGGCTCCCTTTGCCGGATGTGGTGTCCCTGTCCATGCGCAGTATTCTCGCTTCGGGAAACAGTTTGTTTATCTCTGCCTCTATCTTCTGCGTTCCGGTGCCGAAGAACTTGATATGCTTTGAGCCGCACTCCGGGCAGGTTTTGATGTTCTGCGCGGTGTATCCGCAGTAGTGGCAGGTCAGAGAATTGCTGTCTAAATGGTATGTCAGCGGTATACTGCAGTTTTTGCATTCAACAACATAGCCGCACTCGCGGCATGATATAAATGTGTTATAACCGCGGCGGTTAAGGAACAGTATGGTCTTTTCGTGCCTGTCCAAATTTTTTCTTATCTCAAATTCAAGCCTGTTGCTGATCGGAGAAAGGTTGTGATACTCAAAGAGTTCGCTTCTCATATCAACTATTTTAACTTCGGGGAGCTTGTTATTGTTGTATCTGCTGTTCATTTCAAACAGCTTGTAGGATTTTTTCTCGCTGGCATAATAATAGCTGTCAACAGACGGCGTGGCAGACGCTAAAATAAGCGGTGCATTGTTCTTTTCTGCCCTGTATATCGCTATCTCGCGCGTGTGATAACGCGGAGAGGTCTCCGACTTGTAGCTGGTTTCGTGTTCCTCATCTATCACTATCAGGCCGATATTTTCAAGCGGAGCAAATATTGCGCTTCTGGCTCCGACTACAACGCTGACCTCGTTGTTTTTTATCTTGTTCCATTGGTCAAAGCGCTCGCCGTATGAGAGGCCGCTGTGCATAACTGCCACCTTGTTCCCAAACCGGCTCACAAACCGGTCAACCATCTGAGGAGTGAGGGAGATCTCCGGCACAAGCATGATGGCTCGTCTGCCGTTTTCGATACAGCGCTTGATGGTTTGCAGAAAAACTTCGGTTTTTCCGCTGCCGGTTACGCCTCTTATCAGTATCTTTTCGTGCCGGTTTGTGTCAAGCAGCCTGTTCGTGTAATCGATAATGGGCTGCTGCTCGGGCGTTGGAGTATATTCTGCGGCGGACGGGTGCTTATCTATGTTATATACGTCCCGTATCCGGCGCTCATTGAATAATTCAATATAGTCCTTTTTTACAAGCGCGTTGAGAGAACTGTAGCTGCCGTCTGACAGCGCGATAAGATCCGAGGTTGAAATTTTTTCGCTGTCGGCGACAGTCAAAAGCATATCCGACTGAATGTAAGCGCGTTTGCTTTTGAGCTCGTCGGCCGCCGTATATGCGTCCTCGACGGATATTTTGAGCCTTGCAAAGCGTATGTTCAGCTCCTTAACGGAATCCTCGGCCTTTTCGGATATTTTGATGATTTGCTTCTCCTCCAGCGTTTTCAGCGAGCGTCTTAGAGTGTGAGATCCGATAAGCTCGGCAAGATGGGCAAATTCAATGGCTCCGCCGTTTTCGGCGATAGTATCGGTGATCTTTTTCTGAAACGGAGTGATGCCGCCAAGTGAAGCCGAAGCGTTAAGCGTTATCCATTCCTTTATTATAAGTTTCATTTTTGGCGGAACGAGCAGTTTGAAAGCACTGTAAAATGAACAGAGATATTTTTGCTGCATATAAAAGCAAAGGCCGAGCAGCTCCTCTGAGCACACAGACGCAGTACCTATAACGGATTTTATGCGTTTAAGCGCCATATGCTCGCTGCTTTCGCTGATACCGACAATAAGCCCCTCTACGGGATTGTTATATATTCCGAACGGCACCAGCACTCTCATGCCTGTTTTTGCGGTATCGCGCAATTCATTGGGAATGATATAGTCAAAGGTCTTGTCTATAATGTGTCTTGAGCTTATAAGAATTACCTGTGCTATCATATAGTATCTCCGTTTCAAGCAGCATATTGCTGTGAATTAATTATTTTGAAAGTATATCTACGGCCTTATCCAATATAATGTTTGCCAGCTTAAATTTTTCCATTTTCGGGTACTCGGTGACGGTTCCGTCCTTTTCTATTACAGACGCGACATTTGTATCAGTCCCAAAGCCCGCCCCCTCTGTTTTAAGATTGTTTGCAACAATAAAGTCCGCATTTTTCTCGGCGCACTTTTTCATGGCGCTCTCAATCAGAGCCCGGGTTTCCATGGCGAAGCCGATAATTACTTTCCGCCCGCCGTACTGCCGTCCGAGCTCAGACAGTATATCGGGGTTTCGAACAAGTGAAAGGCTGAGTTTTTCATCGCTGCCCTTTTTAATCTTATGCTCGGCTTCAAATTCAGGCCTGAAATCAGCAACTGCCGCAGACATGATTATAATGTCCGCATCTTTTGAGAGCACGGTCATAGCCTTGTGCATTTCCTCTGCGGTAAAAATATTGACGGTTTTAATGCCGTTTATCGGCTCGCACGTGCTGCGTCCCGAGACCAGCGTAACGTCAGCGCCTCTTAAATATGCGGCCTTTGCGATAGAAAAGCCCATTTTTCCGGTTGAATGGTTGGTGATAAATCTGACCGGGTCAATAGGCTCCGAGGTCGCACCGGCGCTTACGAGCACCTTTTTGCCGCGCAGGTCGGCTTTGTCTCTGAGCGCAAGCCGCATGATCTCATCAAAGATAACCCCGATATCCGCAAGTTTGCCCCTGCCTGTATCTCCGCAGGCAAGGCGGCCGCTTTCCGGCATAACAAAATGATAGCCGTCAAGACTGCCGAGTTTATTTATATTGCTTTGCACGATCGGATTTTCGAACATATTCGTGTTCATTGCCGGAGCAATAAGTTTTGGCGCTTTTGTTGCCATTATTGTCGTCGAGAGCATATCGTCCGCTATGCCCGAGGCTATCTTGCCGATTATATTGGCAGTTGCGGGAACGACTGCGAAAACGTCAGCCGCCTTGGCCAAGGATATATGCCTTATCTCCCAGACCTTTGGCTCTTCAAACATATCTGAGGCAACAGCGTTTTTAGAAAGGCTCTGAAAGCTCAGCGGCGTCACAAATTCTGCTGCCGAGCGTGTCATTATGACCTTGACCTCTGCACCTGCCTTTATAAGGCGCGACGTCAAATCCAGCGCCTTGTACGCGGCAATGCCTCCGCTGACGCCAAGTACGATCGTTTTATCTTTAAGAAGCATACAAAACCTCCGTTCTTTTCTGCGGCATGGGCAAAACTCATACTAAATCAATGAAATTATGCAGCGCCTGCCGCGGCCGGTATAAAAATCAAGCCCACCGGAACGACCAAAACGGTTCAGCGGGCAAAATCGTTTATGTTATTAGCTTAAATCGTGCCGATATCAGGCGTGTGGATATAATTTAGCTTATCCTCATATATTTCCTCAGCGGCGATCGAGACCTCCTTGGATGCATCTGTAGAGATAACAGGCTGTTTTCCCTCAGTCAGCTGCCGTGCTCGTTTTGCGGTCTCTATCGTGAGAAGATAACGGTTTCCTGTCTTTTCTACCAGTTCTGTTATTGGCGGTTTAATCATCATAATGAATTTCTCCTTTTATTTAAAATGCTTAATATTTCATCAGCCGCGTCATCAACAACTCTGTTAATGACGATGTTGTCATATAGATCTTTTTTGGAGAGCTCCCAGTCCGCAGCCTCAACGCGCCGCTGTATTTCCTCAGGGGATTCGGTGCTGCGTTTTTCAAGACGCTCCTTTAAAACCTGCGTATTCTCCGGCGCAATAAAAATATATACAGCCGACGGATAGTTTTCCATAAGATTGAGCGCGCCCTGAACGTCAATCTCCAGCAGCACATCTTTACCGTCGTTTAAACTGTCGCTGACGTATTTGCGCGGAGTACCGTAATAGTTACCGTTATAAACAGCCCATTCCAAAAGCTCTCCGTTGTCGATCATATCCTTAAACTGCTCTCTTGATCTAAAAAAATATGTCACGCCTTCAACGTCAATGTCCCGCGGCTTTCTGGTAGTCACCGAAATCGACGGAATAATATCGGGGTTATCACTGAGAAGTTTTTTAATAACGGTTCCCTTTCCGACGCCCGAGGGGCCCGAAATAACTATAAGCAAACTTTTTTTATTCATTTCCGTCACCGCCCTCGTATTCAATTGCTTCTTCATCTCCCGATTTAGGCTCGGCACGGCCCGCTATAGTTTCGGTCTGTATTGCCGACAAGACGATATGGTCGCTGTCCATAACGATTACGGAGCGTGTGCGCCTGCCGCAGGTGGCGTCAATGACCCTGCCGCTGTCCTTGGCCTCCTGAATGATCCGCTTTATGGGAGCTGAGTCGGGGCTTACGATTGCTATAACCCTCGAGCCCGAAACGATATTTCCAAATCCAACATTTATTAATTTCATAGTATACCTCTTTTAATAAGGAGCATAGCCCCGTCATACGGCGTTTTAAGAAAGGAGCTCATCCCCCGCTGAAAAATTAATTTGAGCCCGCCATCGAAAAAGCGGCGGACGTCTTAATTTAGTTATATTTGTATTTTACTCAATATTCTGAATTTGTTCCCGGATTTTTTCAATTATTGATTTTATCTCAACAACGCATTTTGAAAGTTTTATATCATTGCATTTTGAGCCTATAGTGTTGGCTTCCCTGTTCATTTCCTGTATAATAAAATCAAGTTTTTTGCCTATTGGGGCGTCGGCGTCAAGCGCGGTGCGGAATTCAACAATATGGCTTTTGAGCCGAACTGTTTCTTCATCGACCGAAACCTTATCCGAGAAAATCGCAACCTCGGTCAGCAGGCGGCTTTCGTCAGCCGTTATATTAAGACCGGACAGCGTTTCGCGCAGGCGCTTCTCAAGCCTTTCCCTGTACTCAACGGCTGTTTGGGGAGAAAGTTTTTCAACCAGGCTCACCTGTGCTTCAAGCGCGTTCAGGTGCTCGAGTATACTGCTTTTGAGGCGCAGCCCCTCGTCCTCGCGCATTTTTAAAAAGCCGTCCAAGGCTTGCCCGAGAGCCTCGCTTACCATTTCGGTTATTGCTTTTTCGTCTATCTCTTTATATTCAACTTCAAATATATCCGAAAATACCGCAAGAGCAGACAGGGATAGATCATCGTCAAGTCCAAAAGAGCTGAGCTCCCGCAGGGTGCTTATATAAGATTCGGCAAGCGTGCGGTTGAGCCGTATCTCCTTGCTGTCATCGTTGATTTTATGTATGGAAACATAAACCTCTACCTTGCCGCGTGAAATACACTGAGATATTT
>DXIJ01000070.1 GCA_019112945.1 Candidatus Monoglobus merdigallinarum
ATCAGCATTGACAATATGAACGATTACTATGATGTGTCAATCAAGGAGTATCGCTTAAAGCAAATTGAGGCTGAGACCGAGGCTCATCCGGAATCTATCTACACTTTTATCAAAGGCAGCATATCAGACAAGGGGCTTATAGAATCGGTCTTTAGCAACTACCGGCCCGATATTGTGGTAAATCTTGCGGCTCAGGCAGGGGTGCGGTATTCAATAACAAATCCTGACGCATATATAGAATCAAACATCATCGGCTTTTACAACATTCTTGAGGCCTGCCGTCATTCCTGCGACAACGGCGCGGGCGGAGTTGAGCATCTGGTTTACGCATCGAGCTCCTCTGTTTACGGCTCAAACAAAAAAGTTCCCTATTCCACAGATGACAAGGTGGACAACCCCGTGAGCCTTTATGCGGCGACAAAGAAGAGCAACGAGCTTATGGCGCATGCGTATTCCAAGCTGTATAACATCCCGTCCACAGGGCTGAGGTTCTTTACAGTATACGGCCCCGCGGGGCGTCCCGATATGGCATACTTCGGCTTTACAAACAAGCTTATCAAGGACGAAAAAATTCAGATTTTTAATTACGGTAACTGCAAGCGTGATTTCACTTATATAGACGACATCGTGGAGGGCATTGTCCGCGTAATGCAGGGTGCTCCCGAAAAGAGAAACGGAGAGGACGGGCTTCCGATTCCGCCGTATGCCGTATACAACATCGGCAACAGCAATCCCGAAAACCTGCTTGAATTTGTTGACATACTTCAGCAGGAGCTTGTAAGAGCCGGGGTGCTGCAAAAGGATTACGACTTTGAGGCGCATAAGGAGCTTGTTCCTATGCAGCCGGGCGACGTGCCTGTGACTTACGCAGATACGTCCGCGCTCGAGCGTGATTTTGGGTTTAAACCCTCAACGCCGCTGCGTACTGGTCTTAGAAGATTTGCGCAGTGGTATAAGGAATTTTATTTAAATTGAGAGGAACCGATTATGAGATGTGAAGAAGTTTACGAGCAGTTTTACCATAAGGAACCGCAGGCTGTGGCGTTTTGTCCTTATCGCATCAGTCCGCTTGGTGCACATATTGATCACCAACTCGGCAAGGTCAACGGAATGGCTGTCAATAAAGGTATACATATGGCATACAGGCCAAAGAAAAACGGGATCATTGAGCTTCAGTCGCTTAATTTCCCAAAGCGTGCACAGTTTCATGTAAACAGTGTGCCGGAGACAAAAGAGGGCGACTGGGCGGATCATCTGCGCGGAGCCGCTAAAATGCTGGGAGAAAAGTGTCGGCTTAAAATCGGGCTGTCCGGAATAATCGAGGGAAGTCTGCCTATCGGCGGTTTGTCGTCTTCGGCGGCCGTAATAATCTGTTTTCTCTCCGCGCTCTGCAAGGTAAACGATATTCATCTATCTACTAAAGAGATGATACTTACGGCAAAAGCGGCAGAGAACAAATATGTAGGGGTAAACTGCGGCAAACTCGATCAGTCCTGCGAAGTACTTTCAAGAAAAAATCATCTTCTCTATCTGGACACGAAAGACGACAGCTATGAACTGATCCCAACAGGGCCGGAGATGAAGCCGTATAAGGTGGCAATATTTTTCTCGGGTCTTGAGCGCTCATTGGCAACTTCAGGTTACAATCTGCGTCAGGATGAATGCAAGGCGGCCGCGTATGCGCTGATGGGCTTTTCCGGCATGGAGTACGGAACGTTTGAAAGCAGCCGTCTCAGAGATGTGCCCTTAGAGGTATTTGAACAGTATAAGGACAGGCTGCCGAAGCTTTGGCGCAGGCGGGCGCAGCATTACTACACAGAGTTTGCAAGAGCCGAAAAAGGCGCAGAGCTTTGGCGAAAAGGCGACTTGGCGGGCTATGGACAATTGATATTTGAAAGCGGCAAATCTTCCATAGAGAACTATGAATGCGGCTGTGACGAACTGAAAAAATTATACGAAATAATGGTCAAGACCCCGGGGATATATGGCGGGCGTTTTTCGGGAGCAGGCTTTAAAGGCTGCTGCATGGCGCTTATAGACCCCGAGTACACCGAAGAAATAGAGGCTAAAGTGACAAAAGGGTACTTAAAAGCATTCCCCGCACTGGAGGGGAAATATTCGTTCCACCTCTGCGAAAGCGCAGACGGAGTGGAGCTGTGAAAGGATAATAATAATGAAATGTTTAATATTGGCGGCAGGCTATGCCACACGGCTGTATCCGCTGACCGAGAACTTTCCGAAACCGCTGCTAAAGGTGGGAAAAGGATCGATCCTTGACAGACTGGTAGATGACTTGATTACAAGCAAAGAAATCGACGAGTTTATTGTGGTAACGAACAATAAATTTGCAGAGCATTTTGAAGAATGGAAGTCAAATAGGGACGACTGCAAAATAACCATAATCAACGACGGCACCGGCAGCAACGAAACTCGGCTGGGCGCAGTAAAGGACATTCAGCTGGCTGTTAAGAGCCTGAACATAGATGATGACCTTTTTGTTATGGCCGGTGACAATGTGCTGGATTTCAGCCTAAACAGCTTTATAGACTTCGCAGGGCAGAAAGGCGCCTCATGCGTAATGTGCCATGAAGAGAACGAATTGAAGAAACAGCAAAAGACTGCTATCATTACTGTGGATAAAAACGACATGATAACCTCATATGAAGAAAAGCCGCGTAAGCCGAAGGGAAACTTGGCCGTGCCCCCGTTTTATTATTATCTCGCCCGCGATATAGGGCGTATTGAAGAGGCTTTAAATGAAGGCTGCGGCTATGACGCGCCGGGTAGCTTTGCCGCATGGCTGAGCGGAAAGACAACCATGTATGCCTATAAAATGCCGGGGAAAAGATATGACATAGGTGATATGAGCAGTTATGAGTACGTGAAGAGCATTTTTGCGGCTCTTTAAAAGGAGACAACAAAGCATATGAGAGATAATATGAACATAGCAGTGGCGGGAACGGGATACGTAGGGCTGTCGCTGGCTGTGCTTCTGGCACAGCACAACCGCGTTGCGGCGGTCGATATTGTTCCCGAAAAGGTGGAAATGATAAACAGCAAAAAGTCGCCGATTCAGGATGAATACATCGAAAGATATCTGGCTGAAAAAGAGCTTGATTTAACGGCAACGCTTGACGCGGAGGCTGCATACAAAAACGCCGATTTTGTGGTTATTGCGGCTCCGACCAATTACGACAGCAGAAAGAACTTTTTTGACACTTCGGCGGTTGAGACCGTTATACAGCTTGTGATTAAATATAACCCGGACGCGGTTATGGTGATAAAGTCAACCGTGCCGGTCGGGTTTACAGTCTATGTACGCGAGAAATATCATTGTGACAATATAATCTTCAGCCCGGAATTCCTGCGCGAGTCAAAGGCTCTTTATGACAATCTTTATCCCTCGCGCATAATAGTCGGAACAGACACTGAAAGCGCACAGCTGATGAAAGCGGCAAATACGTTTGCACAGCTTCTTAAAGATGGCGCGATAAAGAAAGATATAGACACTCTTATCATGGGCTTTACCGAAGCCGAGGCTGTAAAGCTGTTTGCAAACACCTACCTTGCACTGCGTGTATCATACTTCAACGAGCTTGACACTTACGCGGAGATGAAAGGCCTTAACACCCGGGAGATAATAAGCGGTGTATGTCTTGACCCGCGCATAGGTACGCATTACAACAATCCGAGCTTCGGCTATGGCGGCTATTGCCTGCCGAAAGACACAAAGCAGCTGCTTGCGAATTATTCCGATGTTCCGCAGAATATGATGACCGCAATAGTAGAATCCAACCGCACCCGAAAAGATTTCATTGCGGACCGGGTCCTTCGCATGGCGGGATACTACGGGTACGATGACAACAACGACTATGACAAAGAAATGGAAAAGCCTCCGGTGATAGGAGTTTTTCGGCTTACAATGAAGTCGAACTCGGACAACTTCCGTCAGTCGTCAATCCAAGGGGTCATGAAGCGAATCAAGGCTAAGGGCGCGACAGTAATAATATATGAGCCGACGCTTGAGGACGGAACGACCTTCTTTGGAAGCCGAGTCGTGAATGACCTGAGTAAATTCAAAGAGCAGAGCCGGGCGATCATCGCCAACAGATATGATCCGTGCCTTGACGACGTGTCGGATAAGGTTTACACCCGCGACCTGTACGGCAGGGATTAAAATTTTACAAAAACAACACCGC
>DXIJ01000071.1 GCA_019112945.1 Candidatus Monoglobus merdigallinarum
AGAAATATTGACATGTTAAAAACACTGTGATATTATGAAAAACGAAAATGCCGGGCCGCAGCGCCGCATTTACTCTAATTTTTATATGCCATTCTTTTTTGAAGGAGGATCAACATGCTGTTTACTTTAGATGATATAATGGAATATGTTGAGGAAAACGATGTTAAATTTATAAGGCTGGTGTTTTTTGACATATTCGGAAGCATGAAAAATATATCTATAATAGCATCTGAGCTGCCGGGAGCGCTTAAATACGGAGTGACCTTTGACGCCTCTGAGATAAACGGGTTCATGAACATAGATGAGAGCGATCTCATATTAAAGCCCGACCCCTCGACCGTGGAGATACTGCCGTGGAGGCCTCAGCAGGCACGCGTTCTCAGGGTATTCTGCGATATATGCTATCCCGACGGAAGAACCTTTGAGGGGGATTCGCGAAACATTTTAAAGCGGGCGGTCGACGACCTGGGCGAGCTTGGATACTACTGCGAGATAGGCACAGAAAGCAAGTTCTACCTTTTTACCCTCGACGAATACGGCAACCCCACCAAGACGCCTCATGACAACGGCACATATTACGATGTCGCCCCGGTAGATAAGGGCGAGAACATACGCCGCGAAATCTGTCTGACGCTTGAGGAAATGGGTATACAGCCTCAGAGCTCTCACCACGAGGAGGGACCCGGGCAGCACGAGATCGTATTTATGCACGGCAGCCCGGTCGAGGCCGCCGACCATGTTATGACCTTTAAGAACATGGTAAAGACTATTGCTGATATAAACGGACTTTTTGCCTCGTTCATGCCAAAGCCTCTGAGCGGCAAGAGCGGCAACGGGATGCACGTCAACCTCTCGCTGTATGACAGGAAAAACGGCAAGAGCCTGATAGATACCGACAATGAGACCGGACGGCATTTTATGGCCGGAGTTTTAAAATATATAAACGAAATGTCCCTGTTTTTAAACCCGACCACAAATTCATACAGCAGATTCGGACACTTTGAAGCTCCGAAATTCGTTACCTGGTCGCACCAGAACCGCCAGCAGCTGATGCGCGTGCCGCGCAATCTGACCGGAGACTGCCGTATGGAGCTCCGCTCGCCCGACGGAAGCGCGAACCCGTATCTGGTTTTTGCACTTGTTATATATGCCGGAATAGAGGGTATTAAAAATAAGCTGGAGCTGTGCGAGCCTGTAAACGTGACCTATAAGGGAGACATAGCGGGGCTTGTGCGTTTGCCGCGCGACCTGCAGGCAGCGGTAAAGTATGCCGAAAACAGCGATTTTATTAAAAAGATACTGCCCGAAAATATTATTACGACATATGTAAGCAATAAAAAACGTGAATCCGGCGGCTATGTAAGCGCCCCCGATAAGGAGCAGTATGAGACAACTTTGTATTTTGGCTGTATTTAACGATCGTCATGGGAGGTAGAGCTTGTGAATAACAGAATTTTGATAGTGTCCGCAAGCGAAAAGAGCAGCGACGCACTGGCGCGCATACTGAAAAAATATTCATGGAACAGCCTTGATTTTGCCTCAAGCGGAGCCGAAGCGCGGCGCGCAATGCTCAGAGGCCGCTATGCGCTGATCATAATAAACTCCCCCCTCAAGGATGAGCAGGGAAGCGAGCTTGCGGCAAGCCTTGTCCACAGCACAAGCTCTTCCGTAATTCTTATAGCAAAGACCGAAATCGCAGACATGCTGGCCTCAAAGGTCGAGGGTGACAGCGTTTTTGTGATACCAAAGCCGCTGCAAACGAGGCAGTTTTTAAGCGCGGTCAGGCTGGCTTTAGCGTTCAGCGCGCGCATAGCGGGCGTTGAAAAGGAAGTCATGAAGTATGAGAAGAAGTACGACGAGTTCAGAACCGTTTCGAGAGCCAAGTGCGTCTTGATCGAAAAGGAAAAGCTGACCGAACAGGAAGCTCACAGGTTTATTGAAAAGCAATCCATGGACAGAAGAGAAAGCAAGCTTCAGGTTTCAAACGGAATATTAAAGCGTTATCTTTAAATTAATCAGGCCCGCAGCTTTAGCTGCGGACCTTATCTTTATTCAACGATTTCCGCGCGGCTTATGGTTATCGGAGTTTCAGGCATGCCTGCCGAATCTCTCGGGACGGATAAAAATCCGTCAATAACATCCATACCCTCCGTTACCTCGCCGAACACGGCATAGCTCCCGTCAAGAGACGGTAAATCCGTATAGCATATATAAAACTGGCTTGAAGCCGAATCGGGATTGCTCGAGCGCGCCATGGCCACGCTGCCGCGCTTATGCGTCAGGGTATTCTGCTCAAAGCCGTTATCCGGGAACTCACCGTGTATCCTCTCAGAGCTTCCGCCCGTGCCGTTGCCGTTCGGGTCTCCGCCCTGAGCGACAAAATCGTCCAGCACCCGGTGGAAAGTCAGCCCGTCATAAAAACCGGAACTTACAAGCGTAAGAAAGTTTTCTACCGTCTCGGGTGCGTACTCCGGATAACACTTAATAACAAAGCTGCCGCCGTCCTCCATTGTGAACCGTGCCGTACACGCGCCATTTAGCAGCTCCGAAGTCTCAGAAGCGCTCTCCTCAGAGCTGCCGCCTCCGCACGCGCTTAAAAACAGCACGGAGATCACCGCGGCACACAAGCACACCGCCCTTAATAACCTTTTAGCTTTCACTAAAATTCCTCCTTTATAATTAAAAATATTATCAAAATCCCTCACGGCGCCATGTAAGTATCTGCCCGCCGCAGGGCGCCGCCTGTAATTTAAAGCCGTCCGTACTCACGGCGGGAAAGAAAAGAGACAATGCCGCCGGCTCAGCAGCAATGCCTCGTTTCACAGAATAAAATTTTAATATTTAAGGTTTCGGCTTATATCGGTATCAAACTACCGATATTAATATGATACACTAAAAAAATAGTTTCGTCAATACATTGAAACACAATTGTAATATTTATTTTCAAAATTTTTACACAGGCAGTGATGACACAAAACAGACCGCAGCGCCGGTGCTAAAGCATTCACTGCGGTCTCTGCTTTCCGAATCTCGTAAATTCCCTCTGTGAACAAGGCCTTAATCCTTTTTGACATTCCCGCAGGCTTCCGAATCACTGCCCGGAAACCTCATTGCCAGGCTCTTATACTTATCTATTTTATAATTCAGACGCTCCAGGGTCTCGTTCATTTCACTGATCCTTTTTTCGAGCTTTTCACGCTCCTCGACCAATATCTGCCGTCTTGCTTCTATGGTCGAATCCCCCTGCTGGCTCAGTGCAACATATTCGATAAGCGCCTCTATCGGCAAACCGGCCGCGCGCATACACTTAATAAAACGCACCCAGTTGCAGTCGCTTTCGGTGTAATCGCGGATACCGCTCTTGGTTCTGTCGACCGGCGGTATCAGCCCTATCCTCTCGTAATATCTTAATGTATCAGCTGAAATATCGTATTTTTTGCTTACCTGTGTTATCGTCATAATTAATACCTCCTCTTATCCGGCGGACAAGAATTTTTATCGTTTGACCCCTTAAAATCAAGGACTTGCAGTTATATAATACACCCCAGAGTTCACTCTAAGTCAAGAAGTTTTTTTAAAATATTTATACAAAATTTTATCCGCGTTTTCGGCAATTATAACTAAATTAAGCTGTCGCACCATATCGAACAAAAACGGGGGGTGTAAAAAAACTCGACATATAAAATGATTGCGTATGGGGTGTCCAAAAAATCGCCCGGAACGGACAAAAATCAGTTTACAGCGGTGGCCGCATTTGGCGCTGTAAACCTTGCCCGACGGCGTATAGGTATACTCCGAGG
>DXIJ01000072.1 GCA_019112945.1 Candidatus Monoglobus merdigallinarum
AAACTGATTTAAAAATCGACTTATCAGAAATTATGGGAGATAAAACCAAACAATTATTTGCAGAGTTATTAAATAATTAAGTAGAATAGTTTAGTCACCTGCTTTCTTGATTTGCAGGTGACTGCTTAATGGGTGCAGGTAAAGACAGGAATTTCCGTAATGCCAATGCGATGTTTCGCTTCTATGCGGTCTTTAAAAATAAACGGCGGGAGCCTTAAAACTCCCGCCGCCATAATATATCAATCATATTCTCTCTCAAAGAGCTCGCTGCACAGCTGTTTTTTGAGAACCTCCGCGCTCAGCTGCTCTGTCAGATATTTGGCAACAAACGCCTTTGACTTTGAGCTGTACTTAAACAGGTCGTTTGAAATGCTGATACTTTTAAGCTCGCTCTTCCAGAGCAGCGAAAGCTGACGGCGCAGCTTTGCCTTACGGTTATGCGAGGCTTCCCGCAGCACCTCGATATTGTTCCCCACATCCGGGATACATATCACGCCCCAATGCTCCGGAACGTGTGAAGCCGCGCTCCTCTTATGTCTCTCTCCGACCACAAGGTAATTATAATCAAAGTATTTGTCGTACTCACGTATCTGATTTGGGAGCCGTGCGTATGAATCGGTATTGCTCTTTATCTCAAACCCAATCAGCCTGTCGGGCAGAACTGCCGCCATATCGGCCCGTGACTTGCCTATCACCAGCTCCTCCATTACCCTTATCTTTTCGTAGCGGCCGTCCAGGTACCAGAAAAAATCCTCTTTCATATCCGGTTCAAGCATTGCCTTTTATCTCCCTGACGCGCAGACGCACGCCGTATTTTTCACTGAAATACTTTTTGTTACAGCCCCGCTGCCCGATTATCTTCGAAACCTCCGAGGGCGGAGCCTCGATCTCATAAACGCAGTCTCTTAAGCCTGCGGCAATAATCTCTCCCTCTATCTTATCACGGTATATCGAATTTTCAACAAGCTCGCCAAAGGCAGAATGAAACGGCCCCGCCGCGATGTTGCCGTCGCTTCTCAAATCCTCGCCGGGGTAGAGCCCTATCCTTATAACATCTATCCCGTGTGCCCTAAACAAAAGCAGGCACTGCTTTGAGACCTCAACCGCTTTATCCAGAGAATACGGCTCATAGTCTCCGTGCCGCCACAGCTCTTCGAGCATTGTTCCGCTCAGCACAAGCGTTGGATATATTCTTGTGCAGCGCGGCTTCAGCGCGATTATCTGCTCACAGGTAAAAATATCCTTATCCTTATCCGAACCGTACATTCCGACCATCATCTGCAGCCCCAGATCTATGCCCGCGTCCTTTATCATGACGCTTGCCCTTTTGACATCCGAAAATTTATGTCCGCGCCGGTTGGCACAAAGGACGTCGTCACAGGCAGACTGTACGCCGAGCTCTATCGTTTTTACGCGGTTTTTTCCGCACAGCTCTAAGACCTCGCCGCTGATATAATCAGGCCTGGTAGATAACCTTATGCCGGTAATACGGCTGTCGTCAAAGCTGTTTGCAGCCTCTAAAAACTGCTTCTGCAGCTCCAGCGAAAGCCCGGTAAAGCTGCCGCCGAAGTATGCTATCTCTATCTCGGCATCCTCATCTGCTGCTGTGTCAAGATACTGCTTGATGCGGTCATAGGCCATATTGGGAGTGACCGAGCTCTGAACTCCGGTTATTTTCTTCTGGCTGCAAAACACGCAGTCATGCCCGCAGCCCTCATGCGGGATAAAAATCGGTATATTATACTTTCTCATGACTTTTTGGGGCGAACCTTTCCGAGCGCCTCCTTGGCTGCCGCCTGCTCTGCGCTCTTTCTGTTTCTGCCGCGTCCTCTGCCTATTATCTCGCCTCTGTAGACCGCCTCTACAGTAAAGGTCGGGTCGTGATCCGGCCCCTCCTTGGAGACGAGCCTGTACTTAACGACCTCACGGTTGCGGTCTCGCTGCTGATAGTAGTTTTGTATTTCGGACTTATAGTTTTCAAGCTCAACATATGATGTATCGCCTATCATACCACCTATTGTTGCCATAACAAATTCCTCTGCGCTCTTTATACCGCTGTCTAAGAATATCGCAGCAAGCATTGATTCATATGCGTCGGCAAGCACTGAATCCTTATCCTTGCCGCCGACCATGCGCTCTGACTTTCCAAGCAGCAGGTCCTCACCCAGCTCAAGTTGTCTGGCCGCTATCGCCAGCGTTTTTTCGCACACGGCGTTAGCCCTCAGCTCGGTCAGCACGCCCTCGTCAACACCCGTATATTTATGATATATGTAATTTGCAACAATGAACGAAAGTATGCTGTCGCCCAAAAATTCCAGCCTTTGGTTGCTCTCGACATGAATATCATTCGCCAGCGATATATGCGTTACCGCAAGTTTGAACAAACTTTCGTCCTTAAATTCATAATTGTATTTCATACTAAACCCCTCTCTCCGACGAAATAAAAAGCCGGGAGGACTGCCCTCCCGACTGAGATCTATCAAAATTAATCGACATATTTTTTCAGTACGATCGAAGCATTGTGTCCGCCGAAGCCGAGAGAATTTGAGACGGCATAATTTATAACAGACTCTCTGCCCTTGTTCGCAACATAGTCAAGATCGCATTCCGGATCCGGATTTTCAAGATTGATCGTCGGCGGCAGGAAGTTATCACGCACTGCCCATGCGGAGATTATTCCCTCGATTCCTCCGGCTGCGCCAAGCATATGTCCGGTCATTGATTTTGTGGAGCTGACGGCCAGCTTGTACGCATAGTCACCGAATACAGTCTTTATCGCCTGTGTTTCAAACTTATCATTATACGGAGTAGATGTTCCGTGCGCGTTGATATAATCAACATCCTCCGGCGCTATTCCCGCATCCTTGACCGCAAGAGCCATACATCTGGCTCCGCCCTCGCCTCCCGGTGACGGAGCGGTGATATGATATGCATCGTTAGTTGAACCATAGCCTGCAAGCTCTGCAATAATCTTAGCGCCGCGCGCCTTTGCGTGCTCAAGCGATTCAACCACCATAATGCCGCTGCCCTCGCCCATTATAAATCCGTCACGGTTTAAGTCAAACGGCGAGCAGGCTTTCTCCGGCATGTCGTTTCTGGTAGTCAGCGCTTTCATCGATGAAAATCCGGCAAGTGCAAGTTCATTTATCGTTGCCTCAGAACCGCCGGTTATCATAACATCCGCATCACCCCTGCGTACTGCGAGCATTGCTTGTCCTATCGCATCCGTTCCGGAAGCGCAGGCTGAAACTGTTGTCAGATTAACGCCCTTGCAGTTGAACGCTATACCTATCTGTCCCACAGCCATGTTTGAAATCATCATCGGTATCATAAATGGAGAAACCTTTGACGGCCCCTTATCAAGCATTCTGCTGTGCTGCTCGCAAAGAGTGTTTATTCCGCCAATGCCCGAACCGACCATCACACCCACTCTGGTGGGGTCTTCATCATCCATATTAAGCTCTGCATCCTCAACTGCTATCTTTGCCGCAGCTACTGCGTACTGAACAAACAAATCCATACGCTTTGCTTCTTTTCTGTCTATATAATCGGCAGCCTTAAAGTCCTTGACCTCGGCGCCCACCTGGCATGCAAAATCGCTTGGGTCAAACTTCGTGATCCTGCCTATGCCCGAAACACCGTTTTTAATGTTCTCCCACACGTTTTCATTGCCTGAGCCCACCGGTGTTATCGCTCCTACACCTGTTATTAC
>DXIJ01000073.1 GCA_019112945.1 Candidatus Monoglobus merdigallinarum
GGCGTATAACAGAATAATGGTCACGGTTTCCTGCGGAGTTCTGTATACGGTCAGAACAGACATGTTTGAACATATGCAGAAGCTGCCGATAAAGTATTTTGATACCCACGAGAACGGTGATGTTATGAGCCGGTATACAAACGATGCGGATGCGCTGAGAATGATGATGTCACAGAGTGTGCCCCAGCTGATTTCTTCTATGCTGACGGTCGTTTCGGTGTTCATAATGATGATAGTGCTCAGTCCGGTCTTGACTTTGCTTGTCGTTGCCATGCTGGTGGTTATGCTGGCCGTTATTAAATTTGTCGGCAAGCGTTCGGCACACTATTTTAAAAAGCAGCAGATATCTCTCGGCGCCGTCAACGGCTATGTTGAGGAGATGATAGAGGGACAAAAGGTAGTAAAGGTGTTCTGTTACGAGGATAAATCAAAGGAACGTTTTTCGGATATAAACTCGTCATTGGCGCATGCTGCTTCAAACGCTAATACGTTTGCAAATATCCTGATGCCTATAATGGGCAATCTCTCGTATATACATTATGCGCTGACGGCTATGGTCGGAGCGGCGCTGACAATTATGAGCACAGACAGCACAAGCGGATTTTTTGCGCTGACTATTGGTGCTCTGGGTGCGTTTTTGCAGTACACGAGATCTTTCTCGCAGCCTATCACTCAGATGTCGCAGCAAATCAACTCTATCCTGAACGCTATGGCAGGCGCCGAGCGTATATTCCAGCTCCTTGATGAAAAGCCCGAGGTCGACGACGGCAAGGCAACTATCGCAAGAGTGGTGGTTGATTACGAGACAGGTCATATCACCGAAGTTGCACACAGGACCGGAAGATGGGCATGGAAGCGCATCAAAGACGGCCAGCCTGTATACAACGAGGTGCTCGGCAAGGTAGACTTTGAGAATGTGACGTTCAGCTACGATGGAAGAAAGACCGTACTCAATGATATAACGCTTTGCGCAAAGCCGGGTGAGAAAATCGCCTTTGTCGGCTCTACCGGCGCCGGAAAAACTACTATCACAAACCTTATAAACAGATTTTACGACGTGCCCGACGGAAAAATAAAGTATGACGGCATCAATATCAATAATATCAAAAAGGATGATCTAAGGCGTTCGCTTGGTATAGTTCTTCAGGATACTCACTTGTTTACCGGAACCGTTATGGATAATATCAGGTACGGAAAACTTGATGCTTCGGATGAGGATGTGATCGAAGCGGCAAAGATTGCAAATGCACACTGGTTTATAACGCACTTGCCAAACGGCTACAATACCATGCTCACGGGCGATGGTGAAAACCTGAGCCAGGGTCAGAGACAGCTGCTGGCTATTGCGCGTGCTGCAGTTGCCGACCCGCCGGTGCTGATCCTTGACGAGGCAACAAGCTCGATCGATACAAGAACAGAGGCGTTGATTGAAAAAGGTATGGATGAGCTGATGAAAGGAAGAACCGTATTTGTCATTGCTCACAGGCTTTCGACGGTCAGGAATGCAGACGCGATAATCGTGCTTGAACACGGACGTATAATCGAACGCGGTACACACGATGAACTTATAGCTCAGGGCGGCAAGTATTACCAGCTCTATACCGGAGCGTTTGAGCTTGAATAAAACTTAGTGAGGCGTAATAAATTTTTAAAGCGGAGATTAAGCGCAGCACAGCATTAAGTAGTGTAACAAAAAAACAGTAAAATAATAAAATCAATATTTGAAAAGGAGATTTTTGTTATGGAAAAGAATGTTTTGGATTATGTTACTGAGAAGTCAAACGATTTGATAAATGCGTTCAGCTGCAGTGCGGAGGCTAAGGCAGCGGCCAAAGACTGGCTGAGCGCTGTCGGAACAGACAGTGAGGCAGATGAGACAAGGAAGTATATAGCAGAGCTGGAGGCGGATATTATGCCGCTTGACAACTTGATTGCATTTGCCGAGTCCGCGCAGGGCAGAGAATACTTCGGTGAGGTACAGGCGGGCGGCGTTGCGGCTCATGCAAAGGAGCTGAAAGAAAACGGTGAAGTGTACTGCGACTGCCCGGCTTGCGCAGCGGTTGCCGCAATCCTTGAAAAAAAGTCTGAAATGCTTGGCTGAGAAGCATTTAGGGCAAGCGATCCGGCTGAGCTTTACTGCCCGGCCGGATTTTAATGTCTTTAGACGCTACATTCCAAATTCTTTTGGGTATGTGACCGCGCCCGAAATGTTCCCGGCGTTTTTGTTTAGCTTTATTGCCATAAAATTTTTGGGGTCAATACCGTCAGGCGTTTTAAGCCCAAGCGTGTCCGCCTTAATATATCCAAGACGCGGATAGAACGTTTCGCTTCCTACAACTATGGAATAATCATACCCCATGGCCTCGGCTTTCATGTGTCCCTCCTTTATTAGCGCAGTCCCTATGCCGCGGTTTTGGAACTCAGGCAGCACGGACAGCGGAGCCAAAATTAATACAGTGCGGCTGCCGGCAAGCCCCTTTGTAAACATGATATGCCCGGCAAGCTTACCGTCAAGCTCGGCCACAAGCGACAGCTCCGGGATAAAAGCGCTGCTTTTTCTTAATGCGTCCACCAAGCAGTGTTCGCTGCCGTCACTGTGCTCCGCATATTTAAAGGCTGTTTTAACAAGGCTGTGGACAGCCGCGTGATCATCTTTTGTTTCTTGTCTTATTAACATATTATTTTGTCGCCTCCGTTTAGTTTTTTGCTGTTCTCATAATATAATTTATTTAAAGTTATTTGTCAATATTAAACCCGCATCAATAAATTGGTATATCTGTGTTGACTAAGCCGAATGAATTGTGTATAATATTACAGGTGAAATTGTGCGGGTGGTTGATTTAAGCCTGCCATAGCTTAGAATGGAGAATTATGCTATGATAATGGAAGAAAAATCATTATCTGTTCTTGAATATACAAAAATTACGGAGCAATTGGCGGAGCTTGCCAAGAATGCTGATGCTAAGAAAATGGCGCGGGAGCTCAAGCCCTCGCCCGCCTTTCGTGAGGTGGAGCAGAGCCTAATGGAGACCGATGCCGCAGTTACAATGTCTTTAAAGTTCGGAGCGCCGGAGATCTTGAGGTTTGAGCCGGTCGATGAAGCCCTGCGCAGGCTGACGCTCGGCGGAGGACTGTCGGCGGCCGAACTTTTGAATGCGGCAAGGGTATTGAGATGTGCGAGGCTCCTTAAACGCTATAATGAGGAACAGACCGGAGTGCTGTCCGGATATTTCAGTGAACTGACCGCTGAAAAGAGTGTTGAGGACGCAATAAATAACGCGATAATCTCAGAGGATGAGATCTCCGATATGGCGAGCCCGGCTCTTTCCAATATCCGCCGAAAGATGAAGAATATAAGCGCCAAGATCAAGGAGAGCCTTGACAGTCTTGTAAGGTCGGAGCGGTACAGAAAGCTGCTGATGGATAATATAGTCACAATGCGCAACAACCGCTATGTTGTGCCGGTCAAGGCGGAGCACAGAGGAGAGGTCGCGGGAATTGTTCATGATATGTCCTCTTCGGGCAGTACGGTCTTTATAGAGCCGTCCGGCGTTGTCAATGCGAACAACGAGCTCCACGAGCTTGAGATAAAAGAGAAGTCGGAGATCGACAGGATCTTGTTTGAGCTTTCCAATATGGTCGGCGGGATATCCGAGCAGCTCAAATATAACTATGATACGATCATTATGATTGATTTTATATTTGCCAAGGCAAAGCTTGCGCTTGACATGAAAGCGGTCTGCCCTAAGATAAACAGCAGCGGCCGGATATCTATTATAAAGGGCAGACACCCTTTGATAGACAGGTCAAAAATAGTGCCGACTGACGTTAATTTGGGGATAGATTTTGATTCGCTGGTCGTTACAGGTCCGAACACGGGCGGTAAAACGGTAGTGCTCAAAACTATCGGTCTGTTTTGCCTTATGACGCAGGCCGGGCTGCATATACCGGCAAATGAGGAGAGCGAAATGGCTGTCTTTGACAATGTCTTTGCCGACATCGGCGATGAACAGAGTATTGAGCAGAGCCTGTCAACGTTTTCATCACACATGAAGAATATCGTCCATATAGTCAATAACGCAGGAAAGAACACCCTGGTTTTGTTTGACGAGCTGGGAGCGGGCACCGACCCGACCGAGGGCGCAGCCCTGGCTATTGCAGTGATTGAGAGTATCAGAGACATGGGCGCCAGAGTCGCCGCCACAACTCATTACAGTGAGCTCAAGCTGTATGCGTTATCGACCGATGGGGTCGAAAACGCCTCGTGCGAGTTCGATGTGGAAACGCTTAGCCCGACATATAAGCTGCTGATCGGCGTACCCGGAAAGAGCAATGCGTTCGCTATCTCCAGAAAGCTGGGCTTGCCGGACAGCATAATAGACAGGGCAAAGGATCGCTTGTCCGATGAGAACGTGAAGTTTGAGGACGTGCTGGGCAGTATTGAGGAGAGCCGCATCTCGGCAGAGAGGGCGCGTGATGAGCAGGAGGCAATGCGCCTGGAGATCGTTCAGCTTAAAGATGAGCTCCAGAGAGAGCGTGACAAGATAGACAGAAAAAAGGACAAGATATATGACAATGCCCGCGAAAAGGCGGATAAGATAATAAAGCAGGCTCAGGAGGAAACCGAGCGTATGCTTGAGGACGTAAAGCGCCTCGTGCGGGAAAAGCGCGACGAGGATGCGCTCAGGGCAATGGAGGAGGTTCGCAAGCAGCTCAAGCTTAAAGAGAAAAAGAACGTGCGACCCAAAAGCCGCAGAAGCGGCGGAGTAAAGTCGAACGTCAACCTTAATACACTGAAGCTTGGAGCCAACGTGTTGATTATTGACCTGAATGATAAGGGCACCGTACTTTCGATTAACAAGGAAAATAAGACGGCCGTCATTCAGGTCGGAATCATGAAAATAACGGCAAAGCTCTCAAACCTCGTGGTGCTGGATGACGAAAAGGGTTCGCGTCCCGAAAGCTACAGTCCGCCCGCTCGAAGCTCAACACTCAACACAAACCGAAGCGCAAAGACAGAGCTCGATTTAAGAGGCATGTCGATAGGCGAAGCGGAGCTTGAGGTCGATAAGTTCCTCGACGAAGCGGTGCTGAGCGGGCTGAGCTCTGTAAGTCTCATTCACGGCAAGGGGACGGGCGCGCTCAGAGCGGGCATTCAAAATTACCTCAGACATCACCCTCATGTCCGGCGTTTCAGGCTCGGAAAATTCGGAGAGGGCGATGCGGGAGTAACTGTTGTCGAACTAAAATAATAAAATATTACAGATTTTTTATTATTTTAAAAAATATTGTTGTAATTTTCATAGAATAATGATAGAATAATAAAATGGTTGTTTGAACTTGTAAATTATTGATTTTTAGGGAGAAAAATTCGTATGTTGAAAAAGAAATGGATACTGAAGGAGTTTGACAAAAATAAGGTGGTTGAAATT
>DXIJ01000074.1 GCA_019112945.1 Candidatus Monoglobus merdigallinarum
TATAGATATTTTTCAGCCGGAAAATCACAAAAAATTAAAAACCATTGAATTTTTTATTTATATATGATAGAATAGAATACGAATGCAATATTTCTTTAAAACAAGGCGAAAAACACGTTATTAAATCAGGCATAGGTGACATTTATGATATATATAAATTTTGACAGAAACAGCTCAGAGCCGCTTTATATACAAGCCTTTAACCAGCTGGTCGTAAAAATAAATCACGGCGAGATACCTTACGGAACAAAACTGCCGTCGCAAAGGCAGCTGGCACAGCAGCTCAATGTATCCGTGAACACTGTTTCCGCCGCATACAATATGCTTATCCGGTATGAATACATCTCGTCAAGGGAGCGCTCGGGCTACTATGTAAACAAGATATCGCCCGCAGAGAGCAGCCCCGAAAGGGTCTGGCACAGCAACGTTCCTTATATTTACAACTTCAGCAGAAACGGAGTAGATCTGACAATACCGTCATCGCTCAGACGCGCCTACAGATACTGCGCAAAATCAATTACAGAGGATAAATTCACCTATCCCGACTATACCGGTCTCTATAGCGTAAGAAAGCAAATCAGCCAAATGCTCAGCAGGCTGCATGGGATAAACTGCCAGCCGATACAGATAATCCTGGGGCCAAGCATTGAACAGCTAACGGTCTCTCTGCTGGATGTTTTGGGACGGGACTGTGTTTTCGGCATGGAAAACCCCGCGTATTTTCTGATTGCTCAAGCCGTGGGACTGACAGGCCGCAGGATATCATATTTAAATACTAAGCCAAACGGAATCTCAGAGGACATTTTAAAGGACTACAGCGCCGACATACTGTTCTTAATGCCGTTTCACCACTATCCGCTTTACTGCACAATGACAAAAGAGCAGAAACTTGCAGTGCTCAGCTGGGCAAATAAAGACAAATATATAATCGAATACGGATACGATATGGATTTTGTATACCAAAAACCGACAGAGCCGTTATTTTCAATGAGCAATAACAAAAACGTAATTTTTGCCGGAGATTTTAAGCGCACTGTTTCGCCGTCGATCAATCTGGCATATCTGGTACTCCCGGAAAGCCTGCTTAACAGATGGCAAAAACTTTACTATGTTTATCACTCGTCCGTGTCTGTGATGGAACAGGAGTTTATTTCGGAAATAATACGCGACTGCAGCTACTATTCAAACATCAAGAGGCTTAAAAATATATACAGAAAAAAGCGTGATGCTTTGGTCAGCGCACTGAAAAGCCACCCTGCCGGCAATAAGATAAAAATTGAAAACGACTGCTGCGGAACTGCGCTGCTGCTGCGGCCTCAGAGCACGCTGTCGGGCGAGGAGCTCATAGTTATGGCTCATGAGCACGGTGTGAAGCTGTCATATATAAGCAACGCCCTTGAGCAAAAAAATCCGCACATGGATCCAAAGATGTTCATTCTGGGGTTCGGCGAGCTGTCGGAGACGGATATCAGAGACGGAGCAAAGCTGCTGCTTGACACCTGGGGACCTTATCTCAGCTGAACACAAAACTAAAGCCGGGAACGGTTTATCCATTCCCGGCTCAAATACGAAACCACTGTTCAATTGTTCGAATAACCCCGTTTTCATCATTTGACGGAGCAATATGCTTTGCGACCTTTTTGAGTTCCTCGTGCGCATTTGCCATGGCAAAGCTCTCGCCGCATTCAAACATCATCTCGTAATCATTAAGATAATCACCAAAGCACATACATTCATCATGCCCTATTCCGCATACCTTTTGTATCTTCCTGATTGCGCTCCCTTTGGAAACACCGTTTTTCATAACATCGACCCAATTTTGACCGGATAAGATAACCTGCGCCTTTCCGGTGTATTCCGGGAGCTTTTTATATATATCCTCAAAAGCGTCGCGTCCTGAATACACTGCAACTTTCAGAATATTCTTTGTCTCACAGTAGTCAAGCAGATCGGCTGCATATTCCAGCCGGCTGTAGTATTTTCCGACTTCATCAATACTCAGCCCGCCCGCCTTTTCCATATAGGCGCAGTCCTCGCAGCAAAGGATAGGATAAACTCCCGGCAGCTTTCTGGCTCTTTTTATAACATCGGCCGCCGATTCAGCATCAAGGCAGTCGCGGACGATCACCCCGGAATCCTTAACAACATATGCGCCGTTTTCCGCTATATACATAAAATCACGGCTTATGGGCTCAAACTGCTCCAGCACCTTATAATACTGACGTCCGCTGGCCGGTGCAAATATCACCCCCAGCTCCCTAAGCTTCTTTATTGTATATCTGAGTTCTTTCGGCATCTCCTTTTTTGAGTTCAAAAGCGTACCGTC
Source organism: Candidatus Monoglobus merdigallinarum (assembly GCA_019112945.1). Lineage (GTDB taxonomy): Bacteria > Bacillota > Clostridia > Monoglobales > Monoglobaceae > Monoglobus > Monoglobus merdigallinarum. Next base: position 2,327 of record DXIJ01000074.1, read on the forward strand.
TAAATCACATGCAACAAACTTTATCATAGCGAACACCATCCGTTTTTTATATGCAGTTTGGTTATAACATATACGGATATGTAAAGTCAAGCAAAATACCACATGAAAATTCGTGACTGAATTTGTACTTTTTTGTATTTTATGCCGTCACTCTTTTATCCCATCGCCAAGTTTTGAAATGGCTTTCTTTTCTATTCTTGAGATATAAGAGCGCGAAATACCAAGTTTTTGGGCAATCTCCCGCTGCGTCAGACACTTTCCGTCCGCAAGCCCGTACCTTAACATGATTATCCTGCGCTCCCTGTCAGTGAGCTTTTCTCTGATGTTGTTATACAGTCTTTTAACACTGTCGTTATTTTGTATCTCATCAAAAATGTCGCACTCATCGTTTTCTAAAACGTCCATCAGCATAATAGCATTTCCCTCCTTGTCAGTACCGATGGCGTCGTTTAGTGATACGTCATTGCGGCTCTTTTTCTTGGCTCTGAGCGTCATTAGTATCTCGTTTTCAACACATCTTGCCGCATAGGTAGCAAGCCGGGTGCCCTTTGATGCGTCATAGCTGTTTATCCCCTTTATCAAACCGATCGTACCTATCGACAGTATATCCTCATTATCGCTCATACACTTCGCCGCCCCGGCATACTTTTTCGCTATATGCGCCACAAGGCGCAGGTTGTGCTCGATAAGCTTATTTTTGGCTGCCTCATCTCCCTCTGCCATAAGACGCACGCACTCCGCCTCCTCCTCTCTGCTGAGAGGCTTAGGAAACGTATTTTGATTGGATATGTAGGATACCAGCAGCGTAAGCGACCTAAGCACAGAATTTAAAAACGCCAGCATAAAAATCACCTCAAATTAATTATATTCACACCTGCGCCAAAACTTGCAATCAAAAAGGCAGGATAAAAACCCTGCCGTATATATCAGAGAATTATGCAGATAAGCCCGCCGCTGCCCTCGTTTATTATCCGTTCCAGCGTCTCGCGCAGCTTATCCCTTGCATCTGTCGGCATTTTTGCCAGCTTGTTGTGCAGCCCTTCGTTTACAAGCTCATGCAGTGACTTCCCGAAAATGTTTGTCTGCCAAATCATCTTCGGGTCGCTCTCGAACTCTTTCATCAAATACTCCACAAGCTCCTCAGACTGGCGCTCGGTGCCGACCAGCGGACTGACCTCTGTCTTTATATCAGCCCTTATCATATGCACAGAGGTCGCCTCTGCACTGAGCCGCACGCCGAAACGGCTGCCCTGCTTGATGATCTCCGGCTCCTTTAGCGTCAGCTCATCGATTGACGGATACACAATGCCATAGCCGCATCTTTCTACCTCATCGAGCGCTTCGGATACCTTGGCATATCGTTTTTTCATTGCAGCAAGCGTTTCAAGCTCGCGCAGCAGCGCCTGCTTATCATTTATCTCAAGACCCGAACGCTCGCCCAGCACCTTATAAAACAGACTGTCCGGAACGGTTATCTCTATCCTCGCCTCGCCGTAACCCGGATTGACCTCAGCTATTACGGCCTCGCTGATGAAATCACATTCCTCCTTGAGCACCTTTGGCAGGGCCTCGATATCCGAGATTTTTTCTGCCGCTTCTATCGCTCCGTATATATTTTCAGCTATATCATCATTTTCATCGGAGCACAGCCATGCGGGTACCGAAACAGACAGCTCCATCAGCGGGAACTCATACAGTATTCTCTCCATAATGTAATTAACATCGTCCTCGTCCATATCGGAGCAGCTTATAGGTATTACGGCAGCGTTATATTTGCCGCTTAGCTGCTCCGCAAGTTTTACCGCCGAATCCGATTTAGGAGATGCAGTGTTGAGCAGAATTACAAACGGCTTGCGCAGTGCTGACAGCTCGTTTACCACGCGCTCCTCCGCCTCGACATAATCTTCCCTTGGAATCTCGGTAATGCTTCCGTCTGTTGTCACAACAACACCGACCGTCGAATGCTCCGATATAACCTTGCGCGTGCCTATTTCGGCCGCCTGTTCAAACTGCATCGGGTTTGCCGACCAGGGCGTCATTACCATTCTCGGCATCTCGTTTTCAATATGACCGAGAGCGCTCGGGACAATATATCCCACACAGTCTATCATTCTGACCTTTACTCCGACATGATTTCCGACGGTTATCTGAGCCGCCTCATTCGGTATAAACTTAGGCTCTGTGGTCATTATCATCTTTCCTGCCGCAGACTGCGGCAATTCGTCCATTGCACGTTCCTTTTTATAGTCGTTGGTTATGTTCGGCAGAACCAAAAGATCCATGAACCTTTTGATAAACGTTGACTTTCCGGTGCGCACCGGGCCGACCACACCTATATAAATATCCCCCTGAGTTCTCATGGCAATGTCGCTGTACAGGTTATCTCT
>DXIJ01000075.1 GCA_019112945.1 Candidatus Monoglobus merdigallinarum
TGAATACCTCAAAACCAAAAAACGCAAAGAGGTGTCTGAAAAGATAAAGGTTGCGCTTGGATTCGGCGACCTTTCTGAGAACTCGGAATATGACGAGGCAAAAAATGAACAGGCGTTTGTTGAGGCACGTATAGTGTCTATTGAAAATATGCTGAAAAACGCTGTTGTGATAGATGAGAGTGAGCGTGATACCTCAAGGGTCGAGCTTGGCGCAACGGTCAAGGTATACGATATCGAATTTGATGAGGAGTGCGACTATAAGATAGTCGGTTCGACCGAGGCAGACCCTGACACGGGAAAGCTGTCGGATGAATCGCCTCTCGGCAAAGCTCTTATGGGTAAAGAGGTAAACGAGGTCGTTGAGGTGGACGCTCCGGCGGGAATTATCAAATATAAAATTTTACAGATTTCTTAAGGCAAATATTGGGGAGGCAAAAAATGAACGACAATATACAGCAGAACAAGAAGCAAACGGACAGCGACCTCAGCGAGGTCATGCGGATAAGGCGCGAAAAGCTGGAGAATTTAAAGGCCGATAACTTGAATCCGTTTGATATAACGCTCTATAACAGAGAGAATACAGCCGGCGAGATAAAAGATAACTATGAAAGCTTTGAAGGAAAAATGGTTTCTGTTGCCGGCCGGCTTATGTCAAAGCGCGTTATGGGCAAAATGTCCTTTGCCGATTTAACTGACAGGACCGGAAAGATACAGCTGTGCGTAAAGAGAGACGAGCTTGGCGATGATAACTATAAAATTTACAAAAAGTATGATATAGGCGATATTGTCGGAGTTATCGGCGAGGTCTTTACGACACAGAAGGGCGAGATATCTATCAGGGCAAAGGAGGTTAAGCTGCTCTCGAAGTCGCTGCGCCCCTTGCCGGAAAAATATCACGGCCTTACCAATACTGATCTGAGGTACCGTCAGCGTTATGTTGACCTTATAATGAATCCTGATGTCCGCCGTACGTTTGAGCTGAGAAGCAAAATTATTTCGGCTGTCAGAAGCTTTTTGGACGGCCGCGGATTTATGGAGGTCGAAACACCGATACTGAATACGATTCCGGGCGGTGCGGCAGCGCGGCCGTTTATTACTCATCACAATACTCTCGATATCGATATGTATATGAGGATAGCGCCGGAGCTCTATTTAAAACGGCTGATAGTAGGCGGCTTTGAAAAGGTTTACGAGATGGGCAGGCTGTTCAGAAACGAGGGCATGGATGTTAAGCATAACCCCGAGTTCACATCGGTCGAGGTGTACGAAGCCTATACAAATTATGAGGGTATGATGGAGCTCACCGAGGAGCTGTTTAATTATGTTGCAGAGAGCGTCCTGGGCACCACTAAGATAACCTATCAGGGCGAGGAGATCGACCTGGGCAAGCCGTGGGCAAGAATGACGATGCTTGAAGCCGTAAAGAAATATTCAGGCGCCGACTTTTCAGAGACAAGCAGCGCAGAGGAAGCGCGCGAGCTTGCCAAGTCGATAGGAATAGAATTTGACGAGGATATGGAAAACCTTTCAAGAGGCGAGATAATCAGCCTTGCATTTGAAGAAAAGGTTGAGGAGCAGCTCGTTCAGCCGACGTTTATCTATGAGTACCCGGTAGAGATATCTCCGCTGGCAAAGCGTTACGCGGACAATCCCGACTTTACCGAGCGCTTTGAGATATTCATCACACGGCGCGAGTTCGGCAATGCGTTTTCGGAGCTCAACGACCCGATCGACCAAAAGGAAAGGTTTATCAAGCAGGTCGAAAAGCGCGAGCAGGGCGACGATGAAGCAAATATGATGGATGAGGATTACGTCACCGCACTTGAATACGGACTTCCGCCGACCGGAGGCCTCGGTATAGGTATCGACAGGCTGGTAATGCTGCTGACCGACAGCAGCTCCATAAGAGACGTACTGCTATTCCCCACAATGAAGCCGATTGAGAAGTAAAGCGATACAAATCATATCTATAGAAAAAGCACTATCTTTTGCGGATAGTGCTTTGTTAATGCAATTTATTATGCAGCAGGGCTCATTATATTATATTTTTACCTTCACTGTTTGCGGGTAGGTTTAACATTTACGGCCGGGTTAATATTGCCGTTTATTGTTCCGTTCGCGTCTTCAAAAGCCTTAATGTTTTCTCTGATTAAAACAAGCACATGGCTGTTGACGCTCCTGCCCTCATAATCTGCCACATATGCAATTTTATTTAACATTTCTTCTTCAATTCTTATCGAAACACTTTTAACAGCCATATTATCACTCTATGATAAATATATTATGCATTTATTTTATAGTAAAACTATGCTATACCATTATAAATAGATATATAGTATATCTACAATATTTGAGAGGTAACATTATTATGCAAATATATCAAATGCGTTAAACATGACCCTGTAGGCGGAGGCAATAAGATAAATCAAGCTGCGAGCAGGCGGGTGTTACTATCTGCCCGCAGCTTTAAATTTGCTAATCAAAATCAATGAGCATTGTCTCATTGCCATGCTCCGAAATTAGCTCTTTAATGGCATCAAGCGGCAGCCAGATTGTCGCGGTATTATCGTTGGGATGCACTCCGACGGCGGGCGCCTTTTCCAGAGCCTTGTCGGCGACAAATATCACCGATTTGCTATCGTCATTTAAGATGCCAAAGGGCGACACGCAGCCCTGCTGAACTTTCAAATATTTTTCCAAACGCTCCGCCGAGGCAAAGCTGAGCTTGGTCGAGCCGATCTGTCCGGCAAGCCGTTTTAAATCGATCCGTCTTTCTTCAGGCGCCGTTACAAGAAAGTGCTGTCTGCCCTTTGCATCACGCAGAAACAGGTTCTTGCAGACATTGCCCCTTTCCGAGATTTTAAGATCGTTCATTTGCTCCATGGTGTATACTGCCTCGTGCTCCATGCGTTCAAATGCTATCCCTTTTTCCGTCAGCAATTTGTAGATTTCAGATTTATAATAGCCTGGCATTTAGTATGTCCTCCTGTTTATATACCGAAATAATCCTTGATTTCCTCCATACGCTTCATCTGCTCCACATTAAACGGACAACGTTTGTCACAGTGTCCGCATTTTATGCAGTCGCCGGCGTGCAGTGCAAGGTTTAGATAATGGTCTTTTGCCAGCTCATCGCCGATACGCGCCAAATCATAGTATTTGTTGATAAGGGCAATATCAAGGCCCTTGGGGCATGGGTGGCAGTGACTGCAGTAAACGCATTTGCCGCTTGCCTCTGCCGGGGCGAAGTCCGCCAGCACAGAATAGTCTCTTTCGTCGGCAGATGCGTCAAGATAGCCTAAAACCTGCTCAAGGTCCTCCATGTTCCGGAAGCCCGGCAGAACGTTGATAACGCCCGGCTTATCCAGCGCGTACTGAATACACTGATACCTGCTGAGAGCCCTTTTAAACGGCGAAAGTCTTTCGTCCAGAAGCTGACCGCCGCCAAACGGCTTCATGACTGTTATGCCGACATTTTCTTTCAGACAACGTTGATATAACGCCTGCCGCTCATCAACTTCGCCTATGGCGTATTCACCCTGCCTGTAATCATAGGCCGGATTGATACTGAACATAACAACGTCAATACAGCCCATGTCCAGCACCTTGCTGACGATATCGGGATTGTGCGAGGACAGACCGATATGACGTACAACGCCTTGCTCCTTGAGCTGCTGTATATGCTGTAAAACTCCGCCGGAAATATAGTGCTCAAGGTCTTCTTTCTCATCAAGGCAATGCATAAAGCCGAAATCGATATAGTCGGTGTCCAGCTTTTTCAGCAGCCATTCCATACCGTGCTCGATCCGGCCAAGTTCGGTCGTCCAGCCGTACTTGCCTGAGGAATAGTCCGCGCCGAAGTGCATCTGCAAATAGACCTTGTCACGTTTCCCCAAAAAGGCACGGCGGTAATAGTCAAACGCCTGCGCCTCCGAGGCCGCCATATCAAAATAATTTATTCCGCTGTCTATGGCCTTGTTTATCACGGCTGCGGCCTCTTCTTCGCCGGACTGATGAATGCCCGAGCCGCCGAAGCCGATAATGCTTATTTGTTCGTCTCCTTTAGGAAGTTTTCGATATTCCATAATTCCTCCTTTTGCGCGCTGATATATTGTGATACACTGTTTGGGTTTTATATTAAGATATTAAGCCTCCGCGCTGTACGGAGGCTTAATTATGTGCGGTATATCAAATCACAGCTCTCCATAATACCGAACGCTTTAAAATATTGTTCTTCATACGGGATCCATTTTTCCGCAAAATCATTCAGAACACCCTTGTTTCTCTGCGCAATGCGTTTTAGCTGTGTCTGATATTCAGTGGTGACAAAAATGCGCAGGTCATACATATCCGCAAAATCCGGATAGCATGAGTATGAGCCCTCAATTATATAAATACGCTTTTCGGGCAGAGGCCTTTCGGCTTCAAACGCTTGCGTGCGGCAGCTGTAGGGGCGGTATACCGGCTTGCCTCCGCTTAGCAGCGGGTTTAAAAGCTCTTTTGATAAACGCTCCCTGTCAAAGTTTCCGCCGGGTTCAGCGAGGCGCTCTTTTGTGCGCTGCTCCGGACGCAGAAAGAAATCGTCCATATGTATGACGGCAGCGTCAAGTTTACGCTGCATAGAGGCCGCAAGGGTGGTTTTCCCGGAGGCACACCTGCCGTCGATCGCGATAAAAATACGCTGCTTTTCCGTAAGCAGAGCGCTTATTTTTTCTTCTAAAAACTTTTCAAAGCTCATGCCGTCTCGCCTGCGGTCTTTGGCTTTTCTTTGCGGAACTTAACCAGGCCGGTGCGGTTCAGGGCAACCATTATCGCCGGAACCAGTACAAGCTGAAGTATTATGCCGGGGATCGCGTTTAAAAATGCACCCGCTATGAACGCCTGCCAGGTAAAGAGATTTCCTCTGATACCAAGCAAAATGACTTCTGAGACGCCCCATATTACTCGGCCGGCTATCATTGCCGCAAGCATGGAGCGGTACAATGCGATAACGCACTGCCAGCGTGAGCGGTTGTATAAAAATCCGGCGACAAGACCGTACGCACAAAGCTCAAACGCCATAGCAACGGCGGCCGGATACATTACCGGCATGGAGAACAGTGATGAGCGCAGCAGCGGGAGAATAAATCCAACCGCCGCGCCATATCTCCAGCCGCATATCAATCCGCATAAAAATACGGGGATATGCATTGGCAGCAGCATGTTGCCGATAGTCTGTATCTGCCCTGTGAAGAATGGCAGTATGATTCCGATCGCGATAAACATAGCGGAAAGCGTCAGGTTTTTTACGGTATTATTTTTCATGTTTGACCTCCGTTCTCTGTTTTTCAGATTTGTGATACCGGGGCTGTTATTCCGGGATTATCTCATTTAAGCAGTTCAGGGCGTTTAAAGTTCTGGGGAACCCGATATACGGCAGACACTGCGTGAGTGCAGTGATTATGGTTTCCTTGCTGTTTCCCACGTTTACGTTTCCCTGTACGTGTGACTTGACCTGGCTGTCCGCTCCGCCGAGTGCAGCGATAGCGCAGAGCGTGATAAGCTCTCTCTGCTTAAGGTCAAGCACCTGTCTTGTATAGAAATCACCGAAGCACATGGCAGACAGGTAATCTTGAATATGCTTTTGGTTTTGCGGTGCGTTTTCGCGCATATTGCCGATAACGCTGCCGAATATCTCGGTCTGTACGGCAAGACCTTTTTCGAAGCGTGTATCTTCATTAACTGTTCCCTGATGTGCGAGCGGGTACTTGATACCTCTTTCGTCAAACACCTCATTGGCAGTGATGACTGCATTGATCGTTTTCGGAAATCCGATATACGGAGTGCATTGATACAGTGTCTCTTTAACTTCCTCGGGCGCTGCGCCGGCATTGAGCGCTCCGTGAATATGTGCTTTCAGCTGCGGCAGCGTCTGGTTTACGGTAAGCACTGTGACTGTAAGGAGCTCCCGCATTTTATTGTCCATATCACCCCGGTACGCTACTTCACCGAAGATAAAACGGTTCAGGATATCCTGAAGCTCCGGGTCGGTCGTCTGCATGGGAGGCTCTCCGTCTCCGAATAATTTTCTGTATTGCTCCCGGCTTCTTTCTGTTCTGTCCATGTCCTTTTCCTCCTTGCTCAGATTTTATTACAGGCTGTCCTGTATTAGGCTTCCTATAATATATTATAAGCGCAATAACCGGTTATGTCAAATACCTATGCTGTATTGTTTATAATGCTGCAAAAGCATGCTTGCTGCAACCCTATAGTAAATGCTTATCCCAATTATAATATGCAAGGGCTTTAAAGTCAACAACCGGAGCGTATTAATGCGAACGCAGAGATTAGCGGATAGGTGCGCGGCGGGCTCCTGTACGGAATTGTATGCCGGCGCTTTTAACGTTTGGTGTTTACAGCGTTTGTGCGGCGATTTAATAAAATTTAATGTGTTCCCCGCCGAAGGTGTTAAATAAAAATATTGACAAAACAGCGCGGTCTCGGTAAAATTTAATCAGAGCAATTTAAACTGCATACGGAGGAGTTACAGATGCTGTTAAAGGACGTAAAAATCGGAGAGACATGTATTGTGGAGCGGATTCATCTGCCTTTCCGGACCGAGCGCAGGCTGGAGGCGTTGGGAATGACTAAAGAAACGCCTGTCTCGGTTTTAAACCGCAAGGGAAAGGGAATTTTGATAATCAAGCTGCGCGGTACACGCTTTGCGCTTGGGTATAACATCACAAAAAATATTGAGGTAAGGAGAGTTGAACAAAATGAGCAATGAAATGACGATAGGGTTTATCGGCAATCCTAACTGCGGCAAGACCACTCTGTTTAACGCCTATACCGGTGCAAATCTTAAAGTGGCAAACTGGCCGGGAGTAACTGTCGAAAAGGTAGAGGGTGCGATAAGAGATCACGGCCTTAACATTCATCTGGTCGATTTGCCGGGAACCTACAGTTTGACTTCATATACCATGGAAGAAACGGTCTCCAGGCATTTTATTCTGAGCGATGAGGTGGATGTTATTATCAACGTGGCCGACGCCTCTGCACTGGAGCGCAATCTCTATCTGACGCTGCAGCTGCTGGAGCTCGGAAAGCCGGTGGTGCTGGCGCTCAATATGATGGACATAGTGGAGAAGCGCGGTATGGAGATAGATATGCACCGTCTGCCGGAAATGCTGGGTATCCCCGTTATCCCGGTATCCGCACGCAAGCGCAGGGGACTGGACGTTTTGCTGCATGCCGCAGCGCACCATAGGGGGAACGCAAAGGCGGACAGTCTTATTCACCAGCACAAATTTAAGTCAAAACACCCGCACGACCACCATTCTGAGTTTGCCATGGTGTATTCCGATGAGATAGAGGATAAGATCGACCGAATTATTCCGGAGCTCGAGCGGCTTTACCCAAATCTTTCAAATTATCGCTGGCATGCGTTGAAGCTGCTTGAGGGTGACAGGGAAATTACCGAAAAATATCCCGTCCCATTGCCGGATGTGCTTGACAGAAGCTATGAATCTGATATTATCAATCAGAAGTATGATTTTATCAGTGAGATTATTGACGAGGTTCTTCTCCACAAGCAGCGCAGAGATGTTTTTACCGAGACGGTGGACAAGGCTCTGACGAGCAAGGTGTGGGGCATTCCGATTTTTCTTGTAATCATGGCGGTAACCTTCTTTCTGACCTTTACGGTCGGAGACTGGATAAAAGGATATTTCGAGGCGGCGATAGACGCTCTCTCAGGCGCGGCCGGGGCCGGCCTTGCGGCGCTCGGCGCCGGGGACGTTATCGTTTCTTTGGTAGTGGACGGAATAATAGGCGGCGTCGGCACTATTGTAACTTTCTTGCCGAATATTTTGATTTTGTTCCTCTGTCTTGCACTGCTGGAGGACAGCGGATATATGGCGCGTGTTGCCTATGTAATGGAGGGCGTAATGAGCAGGCTGGGACTCTCCGGAAAGGCGTTTATACCGATGCTCCTGGGCTTTGGCTGTACGGTTCCGGCTATAATGGCCTCACGTGCGCTTGAAAACAAGCGCGACCGCTTCAAGGTAATGCTGGTCACGCCGTTTATGAGCTGTAACGCCCGTCTAACTATTTACATACTTTTTTCGGAGATGTTCTTTGGGGATAACGCAATGCTCGTTGCGTATTCCATGTATCTGATAGGTATAGCGGTAACTATTATCGTGTCCGCAGTGCTTCATCTGCTTGACCGCAAAAAGAGCGTTAATTATCTGATGATAGAACTGCCCGAGTATAAAATGCCGGACACGCGCACAGTAGCAATATATGTGTGGGAAAAGGTCAAGGACTATCTCGGCAAGGCCGGCACGACAATATTCATCGCAACACTCGTGATTTGGGTGCTGCTGAATTTCGGGCCGCAGGGTTTTGTGTCGGATATGACAAACAGCTTCGGTGCCGTAATAGGCAAGGCGCTTACACCGTTCTTTGCGCCGGTCGGCCTGGGATTTTGGCAGATCGCCGTGGCGCTTATCGCCGGAGTGTCCGCCAAGGAGGTCGTGGTGTCGAGCTGCGCTGTGCTGTTCGGTATCGTCAACGCAGCTTCGCCCGAGGGTATGTCTGCTTTCGCCTCTGCCTTGCAGGGAATAGGCTTTGGCGCACTCAATGCGTTCTGCTTAATGGTGTTCTGTCTGCTGTATATCCCGTGCGCAGCTGCGCTTGCGACAATACGCAAGGAATCCGGAAGCTGGCTGTGGATGGGGATAACAGCGCTGTTTCAGCTTGCGGTCGCATGGATAGTGACGTTTTTGGTTTATCAAATAGGAATACTGCTCCCGCTTTAGCACAGTACAGGAGATGATAAAAATGGCAGTCACAGTTGTTTTAGTGATAATGCTGATTTTGTACTCTGCATGGGCGCTGCGGAGAATAAAGCGGCGGCGGTGCAGAGACTGTTCAGATTGTCCGTATAGCAAAAACTGCGGAAAATAATATGATAATTATAAAATTCGCAGAGCCGGCTTACATTAACACCGTCAGCAAGAGGCAGAAATTAACTCCTGCTTTCTGTTCGCCGGCCGCTTCACTTTAAAATTATCTGGCAGCTTTCCATTGTTTTGAGTGCGGCATTGTGCTTATCCGGGGATACTCCGGCACAGCAGGCGGTGTCGACCGTCACGGGCAGCTCCGGCATATACGATTTTATCAGCAGTGCGTTGCTTATAACGCAAATATCAGTGCACAGGCCGATAAGCTCTGCCGAGCCGAGCCTATCTTTTTGATATTCCTCTAACAGTATCTGTGCAAGCGCAACGCTTCCAAATACGGGCTTTTCAATAACAAGACAGTTTTTCTGCTCTTGTATCTCCTGAAGCTCCGCCGCCAGCTGCCAGCCGCGGGTTCCCTTTATGCAGTGCTTTACCGGCAGAAATTTTCCCTCCTGGGTGTTTAAATAGTTTTCGTCATGTGTATCCTTTGTGAATATCACAGTACCGCTAAACTCCCTTGCCTTTTTTACAGCGTTCGGCAATATCGCCTCGGCCTCTGCTGTGCCCAGCGCGCCGCTAATAAAGTCGTTCTGCATATCTACGACGATCAAATACTTGTTTTTCATCTCTGTATCCTCCCTTGGATTATGATATAACATTATTATAGCGTGCGGTGAGTTTAAGGTCAAGACATTAGCTGCGCAGTTAATCCGAAGAGCTTGTACAGTTCAGGCGATAAATTAGCTCGCTGTGCCGCAAAATCTACGCACTGCTATCCCAAACCCTATGTTGACACTGTGTCAATGCCATGTTATAATATAGCTGCGGATACCGCAGCAAAATAAAAAGGAGGCGTTTAGCAGTGAGATCAAAGGTGTATTTTACAAAGGAGATCACTCCGGAAAAGGTAGTGGAAATGTACCGTGCCATAGGGGTGAAGCTGACAGGACGGGTAGCGGTCAAGGTGCATACCGGGGAAAAGGGTAACCAGAATTTTCTGCGTCCGGAGTTTTGGAAGCCTGTGGCAGACGAGGTGAACGGAACTGTTGTCGAGTGCAACACTGCTTACGGCGATGCTGCGGGCGGCGTGCGCGACAATACCGACTCTCACCGCAGGCTGCTTGAAGAGCACGGCTGGACTAAGTATTTTGATGTGGATATTATGGACGCGGAGGGTCCGGATATCGTTTGGGATATTCCCGGCGGTAAGGTCTTAAAGGAGAACCGCCTGGGAAAGAATATTTTAAACTATGATTCTATGCTTGTCCTTGCCCACTTTAAGGGGCATCCTATGGGCGGCTTTGGCGGTGCGCTGAAGCAGCTTTCCATCGGCTGTGCAAGCCGTGCGGGCAAGGCTCTGATCCATTCTGCAGGCAAGACTGACGACCGCTTTGAGACCTGGCAGCAGCACGCTGACAGCGTGGTTTTCCCTGAGGCGATGGCGGATGCCGCAATGAGTGTGGCAGAGCATTTTGAGGGTAAGATCGCATATATAAACGTTATGAAAAACCTCTCTGTAGACTGCGACTGCTGCACGGTTGCGGAGGATCCCTGCATGAATGATATAGGAATACTTGCCTCGGCCGACCCTGTTGCGATCGACCGGGCGTGTATGGATCTTGTCATAAATTCAGACGATCCCGGGCGTGAGCATTTTATGGAACGCGTAAACAGCCGCAACGGCATTCATACCATTGAGGCTGCTGCTGAGCTTGGCTTTGGCTCGTGCGAATATGAGCTGATTGAAGTATAAGAGCTGCGCAGGCAATAATTATAAGAAGCGGCGTTACTGTCCGCTTCTTATAATCAGACGTCTGTTTTTTGTAAAAACTGCTTGATTATCAGGAGACGGTATGATATAATAATCAAATAAGCTCAAATTGTTTTGGCAAAAGGTATATATGGGTGCGGAGTTAAATCATAACGTATAGGAGTTTGATAAATGGACAGGCAGGCAATGGAAGCTAAGGAAATGACAAAAAATCTTCCGTTTAAGGAGAGATTTATTAACTTTTGGTATTACAGGAAGTGGCTGGTTATAGGCATTGTCGCAGCGGTATTGATCGTTGCACTGACTATATACGAGATTTTTAATGTTCCTCGGTATGATTTATACGCCGGTATGTACTTAGAGCATGCGATAAGCGATGAGGGTATCGATGCGCTCATAACCGATATGACGCAGTATTCAAACGATGTAAACGGCGATGACAGAGTTACTATCTCAATGACCCCGATGATCGCGAATACGGAGTCTGAGACCGAGGAGCTTGCCGCTGTACAGACAAGGCTGATGAGTGAGCTTAACTCGGGCGACAACATGATGTTTATAGTCGATCAGGGATATTATGACTTTTTGATGAACGGAGATTACCGTGAGAGCTTTAAATACGAGTTTGCGCTGAGCAGCGTTCCCGAACTCGCGGGGAAAGTCGGTTACAGCGGAGAGCTGTATGTGCTTGTAAAGGATCTTTATCCAAGCGAGGAGAATAATGCTGACAAGCGTTTGCAGCACAACAATGCAATTGCGATATTCAGCGGTATCTCGGGTCATCCGATTGAAGAAAGCAACTAAATACTTTAAGGAGTGAAGCAATTGGGGGACAGAACACTTAAAACGCCTGACCTGGGCGGCGAAAAAACTCAGGAGCTGATTAAAAAGACCGCAGCGTTTTTCAAGGTTCTCGGCGATGAGACAAGAGTGAAAATACTCTATCTTTTGTCGTTTGAAGAGCTTTGTGTTTCCGATATTTCCGAACTT
>DXIJ01000076.1 GCA_019112945.1 Candidatus Monoglobus merdigallinarum
ACAAAAATGTAACACAATTGTAACACAACTAAAAAACAGCTTGAAAATATGCTTCCAGCCCCGTAAAAACGTTGATTTTAATTTGTTACCGATTTGAAACAAACAAGCGTTTTGTGCACTTTACACAATTAAATTGATAAATTATTATATGCTTTTACCATATGAATTTTTTGTTAACAAAAAGCATTAAATATGAATAAATTATGAACAAAACAGGAGCTTTAAAATAAAATGGATAATAATCTGATTAGGAAAGGCGAGAGGCTTGATGATTTGAATCTGGGCGGCCTTAAACTTTTGCAGGATCCAAACCAGTTTTGCTTCGGTGTGGACGCTGTACTGCTGGCGGATTTTGCCGCCGGAGCCATAAAGAAAGATGCTGCAGTAATGGATATGTGTTCCGGCAACGGGATAATTGCGGTTCTTTTGACACACAAGTCAAGCGCAAAGCATATCACGGCACTGGAAATCCAGGAGGGCGCCGCCTCGCTCGCTGAAAGAAGCGTCAGGCTTAACGACCTGTGCAGCAAGGTCACAGTCGTAAATAACGACCTTAAAAATGCGGCTGAAATCTTTGGAAAGAGCATATTTGACAACGTTGTCTGCAATCCGCCGTACAAGCAATTCGGCGGCGGACTGATAAACGAAAACAGTGCGTCCGCCGCGGCACGGCATGAAATATTCTGCACGCTTGAGGACGTTATACGTGTATCTTCGGAACTGCTTGCGCCGGGCGGAAAGCTGTCAATGATACACAGGCCGGAACGGCTGGCCGACATTATCATATTAATGAAGAAGTACAAGATTGAACCCAAGCGGCTGCGGTTTGTGCACCCGTCAAGCGGCAAGACTGCGGCTATGATACTTATAGAGGGCGCATACTGCGGCAGGCCGTGGCTAAAGCTGGAGCCGCCGCTTTATATTTACAAGGAAAACGGGCACGAGTACACAGATGAGATAAACAGCATTTATGAACGCGGGAGGTAAGATAACATGAACGGGAAACTTTTTTTATGCCCCACGCCGATAGGGAACCTTGGAGACATCACGGTAAGAGTACTGGAGACGCTGAAGACAGTTGACCTTATCGCCGCCGAGGACACACGCGTTACTGTAAAGCTCCTCAACCACTTTGGGATAAAAAAGCCGCTCACCAGCTATTATGAGCACAACAAGCGCGAAAAGGGCAGCTATCTTTTGGACAAGCTGAAAAGCGGTCTCAGCATTGCAGTCGTGACGGACGCGGGAATGCCGGGGATCTCTGACCCCGGCGAGGACTTGGTACGGCTGTGCACTCAAAACGGCATCGACGTTGAGGCGCTGCCCGGCGCGTGTGCGTTTGTGACCGCGCTTGTCGCATCGGGGCTGCCTACGGGACGCTTCACATTTGAGGGGTTTCTCTCTGTCAATAAAAAGAGCAGGCGCGAGCATTTGTCATTATTATTAGAAGAAACTCGAACAATGATATTTTATGAAGCTCCTCACAAACTGACGTCGACCTTGCGCGATATGGCCGAGGCATTCGGCTCAGACAGGCGTATTGTACTTGCGCGGGAGATAACAAAGCGGCACGAGGAATACCTGCGCACGACCCTTTCGGGTGCGCTCCTGCACTTCAGCGAGACCGCTCCCAAAGGAGAATTCGTACTTATCATTGACGGTGCCGACCGCGAGACGATACAAAAAAAGCATCAGGAAGCTCTTCCCGATGCTGAAACGGTTATTTTAGACTATATTGCAAAAGGGCTTAAAGGCAAGGAAATTTCACGCCTTGCGGCCGATACTCTGGGGATATCCAAAAATGAGGCGTATGAGCTTTATCTCAGGCTCAAGGCAGAACAATAAACGCTACCTGGCGGCCTGTATGCTCCTTATGCGTCCTGTAGGAATAGTACTTGTCCGCACTGCACATTGTGCAGACCTCCGAAATATGAATATTCTCAGGCTGCACGCCCTCGTTTTTGAGTAAATCACGGTTGAGCGACCACAAATCTGCGCGGAACTTTCCGCCCGAAAGCTCTGTCAGATATTTATCCTCAAACAGCGCCGCCGTGTCACCGCCTATTTCAAAGCAGCACGGGCCTATTGACGGGCCTATCGCCGCAAGAATATCCTGCGGACGGCTTCCGAACTCGCTGCACATCTTTTGTACGGCCTTGCCGGCAATATTCTTGACAGTACCGCGCCAGCCCGCATGAACCGCAGCCACGGCGCCTCTTTGCGGGTCATACAGCAGCACCGGCGTGCAGTCGGCGGTAAACACAATAAGAGCCATGCCTCGCCTGTCGGTGACAAGAGCGTCGGTATCGACGATATCGCTCTCGAGCTGAAAAATCCCCTTTCCGCCGTCATCACAGCTGACGGCACGGATATTATCCGTATGCGTCTGACGGGCACAGACCGTCTTTTTCAAATCAAATCCCATGTCCCCGGCTAACAAACGGTAGTTTTCAAGCACATCCGCACTGCTGTCACCGACCCTAAATCCAAAGTTATAGCCGCTTATGCTGCCATGGCTCACTCCGCCGAGGCGCATGGTAAATCCCGCACGCACGCCCAAGGTCTCAAGCGGACGCGGAATTAGATAACCTCTGCCGGATATAAATTTTTCATAAAAGCTGCTGTTCATATCTCACCTCAAACATCACTGAATCTGAGCCGCCGGACACCCGCGGCCTTTTTTGTTTTATCGTCAATCTCAAATATACACCCGTTGAACCACACCTCGCCGTGCTCCTCTTTTTCGAACCGGAGGCGCTTGCCCATGCTTTTGTAGTAATCTATGATTATTTCCTTTTTTGTGCCTAAGATAGAATCCATGATCCCGGTCATGCCAAGGTCTGAAATATAGGCAGTGCCGCCGGGGAGTATCCTCTCGTCCGCCGTCTGCACATGGGTGTGTGTTCCGAACACTATCTGTACCTTTCCGTCAAGAAAATTACCCATTGCGAGGCGTTCGCTGGTAGTTTCGGCATGGATATCTACCGCAATGATATCGCTGTCAATTTCCCGAAGCAGCTTTTCGACCGCTCTGAACGGGCAGTCGGCCGGGGTCATATTAACCCGCCCTATCAGATTTATAACGGCGATCTCCGCAAAGCCAGTATCAACAGTCACCCAGCCCCTGCCCTCAAACTCCGGAGGATAGTTGAGCGGACGGATAATATTCGGATTCTCTTCAAGAGCCCTGTCGGAACCCTTGGCGCCAAATGTGTGGTTGCCCATTGTTATCACGTCAACTCCGCGCCGTACAAGCTCGTCCGCAATATCCGGCGTGATTCCGTTAGTTGTGGCGGAATTTTCTCCGTTAGCTATCACAAAATCAATTCTGTATTTTTCTCTGATGGCAAAAAGATTTCTATATATATACTCTCTGCCTGGTTTTCCGACAATATCGCCGACTGCCAATATCCTCATATCACACGCCGCCTCTCTGACGCACAGCCTCGTAAAGCAGCACTCCGGCTGCTACCGAGACATTAAGCGATTCAATTTCCCCAAGCATGGGTATCTTAACAAGAAAGTCACAGGCCTCGCGGACTATGCGGCTCATGCCTGATCCCTCGCTGCCGATAACAATACCTATTGAGCCCTTTAGATCACAGTCATAATGCGTCATCGTTCCGCCAAGGTCTGTGCCAACGATCCACATACCGCTCTTTTTAAGCTTATCTATCACGCCGGCAATATTTGACACACGCGCTACCGGGGTGTACTCTACCGCTCCCGCACTTACCTTTGCCACCGTGGAATTAAGTGCCGCGCTGCGGTTTTTGGGGATTATGACACCGTCCGCCCCGGCTGCGTTAGCGGTTCGCAGCACGCTGCCCAGATTGTGAGGGTCGGTTATCCCGTCACATATGACCACCAGCGGCTGCCTGCCCGCTTTTTCCGCATTTGACAAAATCTCTTCAACGCTGACATACGCATGAGCCGCTGCTGCCGCTGCGACGCCCTGATGGTTTGCGCCTCCGGTCATGCTGTCAAGCTTTTGCCTGCTGACAAGCACATATCTTATCCCGCGCTCCTTTGCCAGATTTTTTATGCGGCTTAACGCCGCACCGCCGAGGTGTTCCTGAATATACAGCCTGTCAATAGAGCGCCCGGACTCAACAGCCTCTGTCACCGGATTCCTGCCGTAGATATAATCGCGTTCAGCAAGCTTATATTTATCGTTCATATTATCAGATCCCCAATATATAATTTTAAAGGCACCGCATAAAATACGCGGCGCCGCAGTTTGTCAAAGGAACCATGGCTCTTGATACAGAGCCGCAGTCTTCGCCCTTGATTTCGGGCGTTTTTAACAAAACGCCTTATTTTCTTATGAATTCAGCTGTGTGTACAAGCCGTACAGCATCACAGATGCCTCAGCTCTGGTTGCAGAGTTCTGCGGATTGAAGTTTCCGTTATCGTCGCCTCTGATGATTTGGATATTATAAAGGTGAGAAACTCCGTTTTGGGCATAGTCGCTTATCATACCTGCATCCGGGAATGCATGGTGCTCCGATACCTCGGGGCTTCCCAGTGCTCTGTAAATGATTACGGCAATATCCTGACGTGTGATTTGGTCACCGATACCGAACGTACCGTCATCACGTCCGTTTACAAGTCCGTTTGCCGCTGCTGCCGCAATAAACGGCGAATACCAGTCGCCATTGTCGTCCGAGAAGCTGCTCGCACCGCTGTAAGCTTCAGTCGAATATCCCATAACGCCAACTATCATCTTTGCGAACTGCTCACGGGTAACAGGCTCATTAGGTGCGAAAGTTCCATCTCCCATACCGTTTACAACTCCGAGGCTGCTGAGCGAAGAAATCGCTGTCTGCGCCCATTCAACACCCGCAAGATCCGTAAATCCGCCGATGACAGTACCGGGCGCAGGTGTTGCTGTTGCCGTTGTAATAGGCGAATACATATTGCCGCCGCCGGTGTTTCCGCTGCTTATACCTCCGCCGCCGCTGTTGGAGCCGGTATATGTAAATGTTACACTTACGTTCATAACGCCGTTTACTATATATCTGCTAAGGTTAGTCTGATTAACTGTAACAGTATTGCCGGTAATAGACAAGCTGTTGCCGTTGATTCTGAAACCGGAAGCCGTATATCCGTTCTGAGTCTGGAGGCGGAATGTCAGGGTTGAAACTCCGTCATTGTATATGTCCTCGATCGTCTGGGTGGTCGCTGCACTATATCCGCTGACAGTCTCAGAGACTAAGCCGGAGATAACTACTCGTCCGCCGCGGTTTACCGCAACCGTCATATCAAAATAGCCCTCTTCAGCATCTCCGCCCAGTGAATCAATAAGGTCATTCAGTTCGTCCAAGACCTCATCAAGATCCTGCTGTGTATAGATAACATCGTTCTTTGTTGTCTGTGACACATTATCGTAGTCTATCTCGTCTTCAAGCTGGTTCGCAGCTGTACGCAGAGTGGAAATATATTCCTCAGCGTCTGCAATCAGCGCTCTCATATTTCTGATAACTGTCGCATCATAGTTTGAAGAATTGTTAATATAGATCGTTTCGCAGTCATTAATCAAATCAGTTGTATCATCAATTTGATTTCTTGCGTCAGCAAGAAGCTCTGCGTTCGTCATTTCCTCAACACTTGAATATATAACGATATTGGACGCAGGCATGGTTATCGTTCTTGAAACGCTGTTCAGTCCGCTGCCTATTGAGACTTCCGTCTCCTCGCCGCTGCCGTCTGTATAGTGAATATCGGTGTACTTATATCCGCGGGTCGCCTTAGCGTTTATTGTAACTCGGGCTCCTGCCGCCGCCGCAGTCGGAGACGGTTCTATCGTTGAGTTCGGAACCGGGTCTACCGTAATTGTATAACGGCTGCTCGCCGACGCTGTAGGCGTGGGCTCTGAACTTGCCGATGGTGTTGATGTTGCTTCTGCGTCCGGATCATCAGTGGTCTCGGGCGGCTCAGTCACATCAGGCTCATCCGTCGGCACAGGGGTTTCGGTTGCCTCCGGGTTAGCTGTCTCTGCCGGATCATCTGTCTCAGTCGGCTCCGGATCAGCCGTTTGTGTCGGGGTTTCGGTATTCGCCGGCTCACCTGGCTGTACATCGGTGCTGTCAGTAACGGTAGTATCCGTATTTGCCGCCAAAGCACCGCCGCTTGCCAATACCGCTGCCGGAGCAATTGAAACAATCATTGCCGCGGCTACTGCCAGCGCAAGGCTCTTAAAGTATTTCATAATTCATTCCTCCATAAAAAATTTAAAAATCACACCCTATGTTTTAACACAATTTTTGCAATAAGTCAAGTGAAATCACCAATTGTTATTGAAAAGAAACATAGGCAATTTATGGCTTGCGCCACAAACTGCCTATGTTATGTTTTATTGAAATTTTTGTTTTGAGTTTTACCGCTTATTTTTTATTGCAGACAAACTTCTCATCCTTAAAGTCCACCTCGACACTGTCTCCGGGTTTTATGCTGCCCTCCAGCATCGTCTCGGCGATCATATCCTCGATATCGCTCTGTATCGCACGTCTCAGCGGTCTTGCACCGTAATTCTCGTCAAATCCGTTTTCGGAGATCTTTTCAACCGCAGCATCCGTAAATTCTGCGCTGATGCCGCTTTCCTCAAGACGACCGCTCAGGGTTTTAAGCATCTTGCCGGCAATTTCCTTAATATTGCTCTTTGAAAGCTTATGGAATACGATGATCTCATCTATTCTGTTAAGGAATTCGGGTCTGAAAGCCTTTTTAAGCTCTCCCAGCACATCATCTTTGATCTGCGCATAATCTCTCTCTCCGTCTTCCTCCTCATCTCCCGCCGAGAATCCGAGAGGCTTTGTGCCTCCGCCTGTGATAAGACGCGCCCCCAGGTTTGAGGTCATGATTATGATAGTATTCCTGAAGTCCACACGTCTGCCCTGACTGTCTGTCAGGATACCGTCCTCAAGGATCTGCAGCATTATATTAAATACATCCGGGTGCGCTTTTTCGATCTCGTCAAACAATATTACTGAATACGGCTTTGTTCTGACCTTATCGGTGAGCTGGCCGCCCTCGTCATATCCGACATATCCCGGAGGCGAACCGACCATTCTGGACACCGAATGCTTCTCCATATATTCGGACATATCAACTCTGATAACAGCATCCTCATCACCGAACATAGCCTCGGCAAGCGCCTTTGACAACTCGGTCTTACCTACGCCGGTGGGGCCTAAGAAGATAAATGAACCTATCGGTCGCTTCGGGTCTTTAAGTCCTACACGGCCGCGCCTTATCGCCTTTGCGACAGAAGTCACAGCCTCATCCTGACCGACAACGCGGGCATGGAGTATCTCTTCAAGCTTCAGCAGTCTCTCACTCTCGCTCTCGGTCAGCGTCTTTACCGGGATACCTGTCCATAGCGAAATTATCTCCGCTATCTCGGTCTCGGTTACCTCCTGTTTTGCATCCTCGCTGTCCTTTGACCAGTTTTCCTTGGTCTGTTTGAGCTCATCGCGCAGTTCCTTTTCCTTATCCCTCAGCTGTGCCGCTTTCTCGTACTCCTGTGTGGTTATGGCGGACTCTTTTTCAGCCTTGACCGATTCAATCTTTTCCTCCAGCTCACGCACATCCGGCGGCGCAGTCAGATTCTTGAGCTTGAGCCTTGACGCTGCCTCGTCCACCAGGTCGATAGCCTTATCGGGCAAAAATCTGTCGGAAATATATCTGACTGACAGGTTTACAGCCGCTTCCAGCGCCTTATCCGATATCTTGACCCTGTGATGCGCCTCATACTTATCCCTGATGCCCTTGAGTATTTCCAAAGCCTCTTCGGGTGTGGGCTCGTCAAGAGTGATCGGCTGGAAACGTCTCTCAAGCGCCGCGTCCTTTTCAATATGCTTTCTGTATTCGCCAAGAGTTGTAGCGCCGACTATCTGTATCTCTCCGCGCGACAGCGCCGGCTTCAGTATGTTTGCCGCATCAATCGCACCCTCCGCAGCACCGGCGCCGATTATGGTATGGATCTCATCAATAAACAGTATTACATTGCCGGATTTGCGAACCTCGTCCATAGCCTTTTTTAGTCTCTCCTCAAAGTCGCCTCTGTACTTTGCTCCGGCAAGCATGGATGACATCTCAAGCGTGATTATCTGCTTGTTTTTCAGAGTTTCCGGGACCTTGCCGCTTGCGATCTTTATAGCCAGTCCCTCTGCAACAGCAGTCTTGCCGACGCCCGGCTCACCTATCAGACACGGGTTGTTTTTCGTACGGCGGCTCAAAATCTGTATAACACGCTCTATCGCCTTGTCTCTGCCTATGACCGGGTCAAGCCTGCCCTCACGCGCCATTTGTGTAAGGTCGCGCCCGAACTTCATCAGCGTTGGACAGTCGCTCTTGCCGCGGCCGCGCTTGGGCGCTCCATTCTGCCCGCCGCTCACGCCTCCGTACTGAGGCTCGCCCGATGAGACCGCTCCGCTCTCATCGCTCAGCAGGCTGAGCACATCACTGTACAGCTTCTGCGGATTCGCATTCAGCGTCAGCAATATTTTTGAAGCTATGCTTCCGCTCTCCCTGAGCAGTGCAATAAGCAAATGCTCAGTACCTACGTAATTATGCCCAAGCCTTGCGGCCTCGACCGCGCTGCGCTCTAAAACGTATTTTGTTCTGGGTGTGAAGCTCGACGGCATACTGCTGAGCGGCTCGCCTGCGCCGAGAAGCTCTTTTATAACATCTGTTACGCTCTCGGCAGTTATATCATTGGATTCGAGTATCTTGGCCGCAACACCCTCGCCCTCTCTCACAAGCCCCAGAAGCATATGCTCAGTGCCAACATAGTTATGTCCCAGTTCCATTGCGCTCTCAGCTGCTAAATTTATCGCGCTTTGCGCACTCTCGGTAAATCTGTTCTCATACATAATTAACACATCCTTTCTCTTATTATGTCGCCGCGTTTCAGATCGCGCGACAGCTCATTGACCGTATTATAGTTTTTGATAATATTCGCCGGAAGTATTGAGTAGGTTATTTCATTAAGTGTTTCATATTTCACATCTTTGATTATACCTAAAGCAACACCGAGGCGAATATCCGACAATCTTTTCATTGCCTCGTCCGTGCTCACTGCGACCGCGTATTTAAGCGTGCCCAGCGAACGCATGACCCTGTCCTCTACTCTGTACTTATCGTTTTTATAAAGCAGGCTGCGCAGTTCACGCTCGTTTGCTATTACCTCCTTGATGATTTGTTTAAGTCGGCTTGCTATATCCTCCTCCGACATTCCAAGCGTCATCTGGTTTGATATCTGAAAAATGTTTCCGAGACCCTTAGAGCCCTCTCCGTAAATGCCGCGTACCGTAAGTCCCAGCTTTGAAAGCGAACCTGCAAGCTCTGAGAATTTATTTGTCAGCACATAACCCGGCAGGTGAACCATAACCGACGCCCTAAGCCCGGTGCCGACATTTGTCGGGCAGCAGGTCAGATATCCGAAATCATTATCAAATGCGTAATCCAGTTTTTCCTCGATATAGTCATCTATAGTGTTTGCCATGCTGAGGCACTTATCGATATCAAATCCCGCCTCCATACATTGGATACGCAGATGATCCTCCTCGTTTATCATTATGCTGACGCGGCTGTCTCCGCTCAATACAAGCCCGCGTCTGCGCTTATTATCTATCATATCGGGGCTTATTAAATGGCACTCGGCTATCGCCTGCTTCTCGTAATCTTTCATCTGCGAAAGATCAATAAACTTCAGCTGCAGCTTTTCAACCTCCCGGCTTCGCTCCGAGCCGTCCGATTCTCTTATCAGCGCATCCTTGCACTTGCCGATTATCTCCTCCTGCTGCTCGCTGTTTGCAATGATAGGGAACGGCGTATCTTTAAGATTCCGCGCCAATCTTATCCTTGACGATAAAACCACATCGCCCTCGTTTCCGAAATTGTTATACCACATAATTATTCCCCTCCTTTCAAAGCTCTGATCTCATCTCTTAGCTCTGCGGCTCTCTCAAACTCCTGATTCCGAACCGCCGCATCGAGCTGACGCTTTAAGCTGTCAAGCCGTCTGGCATGTTTGAGCTCTCCGCCGCCGCGCTCCGGGATCTTTCCCACATGCTCATATGTTCCGTGTATCTGCTTCAGCGGCCGCAGCAGCCTGTCTCTGAACGCCTTGTAACAGCCGCCGCAGCCAAGCTTGCCGTTTGATGCAAAAGCTTCGTACGTCATTCCGCAGACCGGACACTTGCTTATCGCTTTCAATATCTCCGGCTCACCGCTGACCGGCACTCCCGTAAGATTGTAAAACGCGGACGCCAGGCTGTCAAGGCCAACGTTATCATAGATCGAACTGTGCCCCGGAATAAGGCTGTCCGCAATCTTCTTCGCACAGCTGCGGCACACATGCCGCTTACTCTTCTTTCCGTTTACATTCGTATATAACTCTTCAACCGCTTCATTCTTTCCGCAAACCTGACATTTCATAATATCAACCCTTTCTTGTTGGAAAATTAAGCCGCTTTAAGCGACTGCTACAAGCATATTTTTAAGTATGCACGCCCGGATCTTGTCTCTCGCAGGCTGCTTTACCGGCAAAGCCTTGTCAGTGATAGCACTGACCATTATTTTTGCCATATCTTGGTCAATCAAGTCATAGTCATAACAATTTTTTATTATAGCACAGGCATCACCGTAGGCAATCTGCACTCCGATAGAGTTTATCACATGCATAAGCCTCATGCTCCTATCCCCGGATGCCACACGAGTTATCCTAATGTAACCGCCTCCGCCGCGTCTGCTCTCCACCAGATAACCTTTCTCGGGCGAAAACCTTGTGGATATCACGTAATTGATCTGAGACGGCACACAGCTGAACTTGTCAGCCAGAGCGTTCCTCTGAAGCTCTATCTCACCGCCAACCGACTCTTTCAGCATCTCATTGATAAAATCTTCTATTATATTACTAAGCTTCATTTTTTGACCACTTCCTCGAATTTAACTTTGACTTTCTTTGACCTTTAACCCTATTATAGCACGTTTTTTTTATTTGTCAAGGGTTTTTTTGAAAAAAGTCAAAAATTTTTATTATGGCTAAAGCGACGTTATATCAGGGCTTTTAAGCTTTTTTGACAATTTTTTTGAAGCTAAAGTCAAATAATATAGCAGTACGAGTTCCAAAGAATATCCTATAATCATAGTCAAAATCTGTGCACGCTGGGTAACAGAAGCACCTGAGGCGGAAAACAACACTGAGATCTTATATATAAGGCTTGTCTGAGGATCTATCAAAAATCTGAAAATCAGGTCAACAAGGCCGCCCGTAAGGCAATGGAGCAGATATCCGAGCAGCGACAGCACAAACACAAGCATGGTCAGGGGTACGACCGCGAGGTTTCCCAAAAATGACAGCCATGCTGCGTTTCCGAAATAGTGTGATGTAAGCGGCATAACAGCTATCTGGCACGAAACTGAGATAAACACAGAATTTAATACCGCCGCTATGGCAGTAAATACAAACTTGGAGGCAAGGTTCTTCTTTTGGCACAAAGCATTCGAACCCAGTAAAGCAGCATATGAAGATATTACGCCAAGATGAGACATGAAAAGAATCAAAGACAATGTAGACATGAACGACAGGATAAAGCCCTGATTAAATAACTGATAGGGATTTACCAGGCACAGGATCAATGCGGCCGCTGAAATGGTTGTCAGCGAATCATGAGATTTGTCGGCGAGAACAGCTCCGGAGACTATAATTGCCATCAGCACTGCACGGCACACAGACGGTACAAATTCAGCAACAGAAATATATACCGGCAGCAGCAGTATCATAACTGCGGACCTTTTCTTCATTCCGATGAATTTTAAAAGCGCAGTTACGGCAGTACATAAAAAGCTGACATGCAGGCCCGAAACCGATACAATATGTATAAAACCTGATGACGACATAACAGAGTACATCTCGTCATCAAAGCCAAGACGGCTTCCCGTGATTATTCCGCTCAGCAGCGCGCCGCTCTCGGGGCTGCGGGTAATACGCTCGCAATAATCACAAATATCTCTGCGCAGAGCATTACCCAAATAACCGAACATCTCGGAAGCTGACAGATTTTCCTCGTACTTTTCAAATTCACCGGCGTAGACTATAAGACAGCACCCTCTTGACATCAGATGCCGCCTATAGTTAAAGTCCTCTATCATTTCGTTAGGAAGCTCCGGCGTACCGCTGAATCTTAGACCATCGCCGTAGCTTATATCGGAATCCGGCGGGAAATACGCCATTATCCTGCTTCCCTCTCCGACCTCTTCGCTGCCCTCAAAGGTGCGCAGCGACCTTATTTTGAGGCAGACCGAAAGGCTCTTACCGGTTGAGCTGAGCGTTGGCTCAGACACTGCTACCGCGCTTATTTCGATCTCAGTACCCGCAAGCCCAAGCAGGCTGTCGTTAAAGATAAAATTATAAAGCGGGATATATGAAAAGCCGAGCAAGACCGAAGCCAAAACCAATAAAGCCGCACATCTCCTGCCGCGTTTTGAACAAAACAACGCAGCACAAAGCGCAGCCGCGGCAAGTGCGAAAAAAGTTACCGGCCGGAGCCGCTCACAGGAACAGAAAACTGCCAAACATAATCCAACAACAAATGCGAATGCAGCCTTAAATAATGTTCTGTTTTTGAAATAAGACAAAAGCCACACCGCACTCCAACTCCCCGCCTAAGAAATCGATTATCATTCCGGTGTGTCGTTCTCTCCGCCGACAGCTTCGCCTGAGAGCTTTGCTTCGCGGTAGTCCATGATATCGATAAGGATACTTCTGAAAAAAGCCGTTATCGGCACTGCCAGGAATATACCTATAATGCCGAACAATCCGCCGCCGAGCAGGATGCCGAAAATGACCCAGAACGGTTTGACCTGAAGCGAGCCTGAAAACAGCTTGGGCTGTATCAGGTTTGAGTCAAGCTGCTGCAGCACTATCATTGATACCACCGCAATTATTGCCAGCGTAAAAGAGCCTGTAAAAGCAGTTATTATGCCGACTATCACCGTAGCGGCTATCGCACCGAAATATGGGATAAGGTTGAACGCTCCGAGCATGATGGCAAGCAGCGGAGCATACTGGACGCCCTCAACCGACAGTATTATAAACGCCGCCACACAAATAATGATCGCGTCTACAAGCATACAGTATATATATTTATTGGCATATTCATTAACACGCCTTAAGTACTTTAAAACAAACCCGAGGGTCCTCTCTTTAAATATGACTTTCGAAAACCGTACGACTTCACGCTTCATGTTTGTGCGGTCGCTCAGAATATAAATCGAGATAACCACTGCCATCAGAATATTAAACAAGCCTGAACCGACATTCATAACGCCCTGGGCATACCTGTTAACGTTGTCAAAACTCAATATTGACAGCAGTCTGTCAAGCGAGAAGAAGTCATTGTCAAATAACTGACGCAGTATTCCATCGCCTATATTAAGACCAAGATCCAGTGAGTTGAACCAGTGAGCAAAATCACTTATCAACGCGGGAAGATTGTTATAAAACTCAA
>DXIJ01000077.1 GCA_019112945.1 Candidatus Monoglobus merdigallinarum
CTGTTTAGGGAAACCCTGTTCAGGATTATCCAATACAGGGTTATCCAAGACTGGATTTTCCCGTTTAGGTTTTTCCTGTTCAGGCGAAACCGTTTCAGGCTGCTCCAAAATGGTATATTCAATCGTTGTAAGCTGTCCTTTATCGTTTCGGACGCGCTCTCGGATAATATATCCATGCTGTTCAAGCTCCTTGATTGTGCTGCATATGCTGTCTATTCCGTCTTTGCAAATAGCGGCTAACCCCTTTGTGGTGTAGTCCCAGCTATCCGGCAGGGACAGCATAAGGGACAAAAGCCCCTTTGCCTTTAGCGACAGCGCGGTATTGCGTAAATGGTGGTTGCTCATCACGGTATAGTCGCGGGTTTTGTCTATTCTGAAAACTGCCATACAAAAATCCTCCTTTCGATGAAATGAAAAAAGCGTCAAGACTGTTACATCTCAACGCTTTTACTCTGCATTATTTTCACTGTCCGCGCGTCCTGCGGCTATGCAGGCGTACATAATCGTTATGCCGAAAACGCTCCCGGCAATAAAGCTAATTATTGCGGCTATCATTGTCATTTCCTCCGTCTGTATTTTCAAGCGGCACATATGCCGTACAGGTTTTTCCGTTATAGCAATGTAAGTGCGGACAAAACGGGTTGCGGCTGTCCAGTAAATATGTGTCCTGCCCGGTCTTGCAGGTCGGGCATAGCTGTTTTGATTTTTTCCTGTTCATTTATGAAAATCCTTTCGCATAAAATTTGTCATAAGAAAAAAGGCATTGCAGTTAAAGCAATACCTTTTATAGCTCAATATCATAACTCTTGTATTTTATTGGTGCTGCAAAACAGCGTAAACTATGGGCTTTTTTCCTACTTGTAAGTTTCCGTTTCGCTTCGCCAAATCTTTGAAAATGAACGATTTCACGCTGTCTCAAAAATTTGATTACGTCATTTACATCCGGATCATCTGAAACTTTAAGAATATTATCGTACACAACTCTTGCTTTTTGCTCAGCCGCCAAGTCTTCTGTCAGGTCGGCGATCGGATCGGCAGTTACTGCTATCGACATTGCGTCGAACGGAACACCGGAAGAATCAGCCGGAAAAACTCCGCGTCCGTGATTCATGAAGTATGCGCCAAACGGACTGTTTTCAATTTCTTCATCAGTTGCATTTTTTGCAAGTTGTCTGACCAGTGCTCCCACGATTTCAAGATGTGCCAATTCCTCGGTACCTATATCTGTAAGCAAGGCTTTTGTCATACCATCGGGCATAGAAAATCTTTGAGAAAGATATCTAAGTGATGCACCGAGCTCGCCGTTTGGACCGCCGTATTGTAAAAGTTTAGGAAGTAAAACCGCTTTATATTGCGCAGTCTAATTAAGTGCTTATATTTATTTATTAAAATGGCGTAAAATGGTGTCAAAATTACTTGAAACTTTCGCAGCAGATCATGTGTCGAAATCATCACTCTCGAACAGGTTGGCGGCTAATATTGATATTGACAAAGAATTTACATTTTGATATAATTTATCCAATATTTATGAAACTAAATTTATACGAAAAGAGTGGTGCTGAATGGAAATTACCAGGGACATGGTTGAATATGTCGCCGAGCTGTCAAGGCTTAAAATCAGCGAAGCGGAGGAAGAGTCTGTCCGCAGAGGACTTGGCGAAATTATAGGTTATATGGATATATTGAACAATATCGACACAGAGGGTGTTGAGGCAATGTCGCACGCGTTTGCTGTTAAAAACGTGCTAAGAGACGATGTTGTAAAGCAGAGCGCTGACAGAAGCGAGCTTTTGGCAAATGCTCCCGTGTCAGATGATGAAGCGTTTATAGTTCCAAAGACTGTTGAATAACAGAGCAGGTTCGGAAAGGATGATATAATATGAATATAGCGGAAATGACAGCCTTGGAGCTGGGCAGAAAAATCAGAGACGGAGAGCTGACTGCGCCAGGAGCTGTGCAGTCGGTTTTAGACGAGATAAAGAAAAAGGACGGCAATATAAACGCCTATATCACGGTTACCGAAGCAGAGGCGCTTGCGCGTGCCGAAGAGGTTCAGCTGAAGATAGATGCCGGAGAGTATAAGGATTCACCGCTGGCGGGTGTTCCGGTCGCAATAAAAGACAATATCTCTACAAAGGGTATAAAGACGTCGTGTGCGTCGAAGATACTCGGAGACTTTAAGCCGCCCTACAATGCGACGGTTATAGACAAGCTGTCACAGGCCGGTGCGGTTATTATCGGCAAGCTTAATATGGACGAGTTTGCAATGGGAAGCACGGGAGAGACCTCGTATTACGGTGAGACCAAAAACCCTTGGAATACTGACAGGGTAACGGGCGGCTCATCAAGCGGGGCCGCTGCTGCGGTCGCGGCCTGCGAGGCGCCGTATGCGCTGGGCTCCGATACGGGCGGAAGTATTCGTCAGCCTGCCTCGTTCTGCGGCGTTACGGGTATGAAGCCGACTTATGGCATGGTCTCGAGATACGGATTGATCGCATATGCGTCGTCTCTTGACCAGATAGGTCCTGTAGCCAAGGATGCTGCCGACTGTGCAGCGATACTTGACGTGATATGCGGCAAGGATGAAATGGACGGCACATCTTTAGACGCTGAATGCGGCGGATTTTTAAGCGGCCTCAGCGGTGATGTGGGCGGCCTCAGGATAGGTGTGCCAAAGCAGTGCTTCGGAGACGGGCTCGGCAGCGAGGTCAAAGAGGCGGTTTTAAGCGTTGCTGAGACTTTAAAGGCGGGCGGCGCGAGTGTCCAAGAGTTCGAAATGCCTATCATCGACTATGCGGTACCTACGTATTATATAATCGCCGCAGCTGAGGCGAGTTCAAACCTTTCAAGGTTTGACGGTGTTAAATACGGCTTCAGGGCGGATGATTTTGAGGATCTCACAGACCTGTATTTGAAAACCAGGAGCGAGGGCTTCGGCAATGAGGTAAAACGCCGTATTCTTCTGGGAACTTTCGCACTGTCTACCGGATATTATGACGCATATTACAAAAAGGCTCTTCGGGTCAAGGCTTTGATTAAAAAGGCGTTTGACGAGGCTTATCAGAAGTTTGATGTAATATTATTCCCGGCTGCGCCGACGACTGCGCCAAAGCTCGGCTCAAGCCTGAGCGATCCGCTTAAAATGTATCTGTCTGATATATATACAGTGTCGGTCAACCTGGCCGGTCTCCCGGGAATATCGGTTCCCTGCGGCTTTGACAAAAACGGGCTGCCTATTGGTGCACAGCTTGTCGGTGCGCCGCTGAGTGACGCTAAGATACTGAATGCCGCTTACTCATATCAAAAGGTTACGGAGCATCACAAAAAAGCGGCGGAGAGATTTGGAAAGGGGGCTGAATAATATGGCTTGGGAAACAGTAATGGGACTTGAAGTTCATGTAGAGCTTGCTACAAAGTCTAAAATCTTCTGCTCATGCACGACTGAGTTCGGCGGTGAACCAAACACGCACTGCTGCCCCGTCTGCACAGGTATGCCGGGTACTCTGCCGGTTGCGAACAGGCAGGTGGTAAACTATGCCATGAAAGCCGGGATAGCACTCAACTGTGAGATCACGCGCTATAATAAGTTCGACAGAAAGAATTATTTCTATCCCGACCTGCCGAAAGCGTATCAGATTTCTCAGCTCTACCTGCCGATATGCAGAAACGGACGTGTGCCGATAGAGACGGAGACGGGCGTTAAAAAAGAGATAAGGATACACGAGATACACATGGAGGAGGATGCGGGAAAGCTTATTCACGATGACTTTAACGATGTGACAAAGTGCGACTATAACCGATGCGGCGTTCCCCTTATTGAGATCGTCAGCGAGCCCGACTTCAGAAGCGCAGAGGAGGTCATTGCCTACCTCACAAAGCTCAAGTCAACCCTTGAATACCTCGGGGTTTCGGACTGCAAGATGCAGGAGGGCTCTATGCGTGCGGACGTAAACCTTTCGGTCAGACAGGTCGGCGCGGAGGAATTTGGCACAAGGACAGAGATGAAAAACCTCAACTCGTTCAAAGCGATAGCAAAAGCGATAAACTATGAGACAAAACGTCAGATTGATGTATTGGAGCGCGGCGGACGTGTTATACAGGAGACCAGACGCTGGGACGACAACAAGGATAAGAGCTATGCTATGAGAAGCAAGGAAAACGCTCAGGACTACAGATACTTCCCCGAGCCGGACATACCGCCTATCGAGATTGATGACCAGTGGTACAGTGATATCAAAAACAGCTTGCCGGAGCTTGCGGACGCAAAAAAGATCCGCTATATGGAGCAGTATAATCTGCCCGAATATGACGCCGATATGATTACGTCTCAAAAGGCGCTTGCCGACTTCTTTGAGGCAACGACCGATATTTGCAATAACCCCAAAGAGGTCTCAAACTGGATCATGGGCGAACTGATGCGCAAGCTCAGCGATGAGGCGGTTGAAGCCAAGGATATGAAGCTCACGCCGGCCTCACTTGCAAAGCTTATCGAGCTTGTGGAGAAAAAGACTATCAACCGCAACAAGGCTAAAGAAATTTTCGGCGTTGCATTTAAAGAAGAGCTTGATGTTGAAAAGTACGTCAAGGATAATAATCTTGAACAGGTCAGCGACGAGGGCATGGTGCTTGATATAGTTAAAAAGGTCATAGCCTCTAACCAAAAGGCTGTTGACGACTATAATTCCGGAAACAAAAAGGCTATAGGCTTCCTGATGGGTCAGTGCATGAAAGAACTCAAGGGCAAGGGCGATCCGGGCGTTGTCAATAAGCTGCTTAGTTCAGAGCTTAATAATCAGTAAACGTGAAGTTTTAAAAGCCCATAAGGCCGGTCCCAAAGCGGGACACGCCTTATGGGCTTGAGTTTTGTATTGGCAAAATTGTTTGTAAACATCAAAAAAATATCCCAACCATTTTGCGCTCTGCACGTGTAACATATTATGAAAGACTTTTGGAGATGTGGAAATGAAGCAGAGCAGGACAAGATCCTTTGCGGCAAATATCATTATTATATTTACGGCGCAAATTGCCGTTAAATTATTAGGTATGCTGTACAGAATGGTTATAACCAATATAGACGGTTTCGGCGATGCCGGGAACGGGTTTTATTCGGCGGGCTTTCAGATATACACGCTGCTTCTTGCTGTATCATCAATCGGGATACCGAATGCTGTTTCAAAACTGATTTCGGAAAAAGCAGCAGCTGCGGATTATGCAGGAACACAAAAAATCTTTAAGACCTCACTTTTGATTTTTGCGGCGATAGGTGCGCTGCTGTCAATCGGACTGTTTGCTTTTTCCGTACCTATTGCAAAATATATCATCAATATGGACGGCGCCGAATACACAATGGCTGCGCTTGCTCCGTCCATATTCTTTGTGTGTGTTTTGAACGTGTTCCGCGGATATTTTTCCGGAGTGAACAGAATGAATGTTATGAGCGCTTCACAGGTGATCGAGCAGATATTTAAGTCGGTTTTGACGGTTTTATTCGTCTTGGCTGCTCAAGGCCTGCCGCCCGAGATAATGTCGGGGTGGGCGAACCTTGCCACTACAGCGGCGACTGTGCTGAGTACGCTGTATCTTTTGTTCATGTATAAGGCTGACGGACGCAGAGAAGCCGGTGCGGGAAAGGCCGAGGTGCGCAGAGGGTTCTTTTCGGCGGCAAAGGAAATACTTATGATAGCCGTTCCTATCTCTCTGTGTTCGGTCATCTCGGCAGTAAACCGCATAATCGATACCGCTACGATAACCAGAGGTATAGAGAGGGCTTTCGGCGCGTATATTCCCGCGCATGGTGCGGCCGGTGCTGTATATGCTCCGACTGCCGCGCAGCTAAGTGACGAGGCGGTAAGGCTTGCGGGTATGCTGTCAAAAAGCGATACATTGTTAAACCTTCCGCTTGCTCTGAATATAGCGTTTGCGACCGTATTGGTCCCGTATATTTCCAAGTGCCGGGTGGTCGGCGATAGCTTAAGAATAAAGGAATACATAAATTTTTCGCTTTTGACCTCTGTAGTGCTGGTGCTTCCGTGTGCAGCGGGGTATATAGCTTTGGCAAGACCAATATTTGAGCTTATTTATCCAAACGCTCCGCTTGGGTATGAGCTGCTTCAGCTCAGTGCAATAAGCCTTGTTTTTACCGCACTCAGCCAAACGGTGACCGGGGCGCTGCAGGGGCTTGGAAAAGTTCACTTGTCGGCCTGTGCGCTGGCTGTGGGCTGCGTCATAAAGACTGTGCTTAATTATATACTGATAGCCGTGCCGCAGATAAATATTTACGGCGCGGTTATCGGTACGATATCATGTCAGCTTGCGGTGTTTGTTATAGAACTGGCTGGCTTATATAAATTTGCCGGCGGGTTATCCTTTAAAGGAATGCTTGTAAAACCGCTTGTCTGCTGCACGATAATGTTTTTGGCCGCATGTTTCATATATGAGCGTGTATATTCACTGCTGTGCTCAAACGCGGCTGCGCTGATTATTTCCATAGCAATATCTGCGGTGCTGTACCTTATTCTTATCCTGCGATTCAGAATTTT
>DXIJ01000078.1 GCA_019112945.1 Candidatus Monoglobus merdigallinarum
TCAAAAATGACGGCTCCGTTTCAAAACTCAGTATAACAACAAAGCAAAATGTATACGGCGAATTTCGGGCTCTATTAAATTATGGGGTAAGACTTGACTACATACCAAAGAATTATCTTGTTGATATAGGAAATTTTAGAAGCACCATAGAGCCCAAAAAAGAAATGGACTACTATACAGCAGAGGAATTTAAACAGTTTTCAAACACTCTGCTTGAATATGCGCAAAACCCGTCTAATTTAAACGGTTGGGATTATTATGTATTCTTTTCTATTGCGTTTTATATGGGACTCAGAAAGGGCGAAATTCACGCGCTGAAATGGTCCGATATAGACGGCAAATATATAAATGTAAGCCGCAGCATATCGCAAAAATTAAAAGGGGAAGACCGTGAAACAGCCCCCAAAAACAAAAGTTCGATAAGAACTCTGCAAATGCCTATCCCGCTTTTAAAAATATTAGACGAACATAAAAAACGTTGGTCCGTATATAAAGAGTTTAACGATAATTTTAGAATATGCGGAGGTACACGCCCGCTCAGAGACAGCAGCATAGCGAAAGTAAACGAACGCATCGCCAAAGCGGCAGGATTAAAAACGATAAGAATCCATGACTTTAGACACAGCCACGCCTCTCTGCTTGCAAACGAAGGAATAAACATACAGGAAGTAGCAAGACGCTTAGGCCATTCGGACGTCACAATGACATGGAATACATATTCGCATTTATACCCTCGCGAAGAAGAACGGGCAGTTGATGTTTTGAATAAAATCGTGTAAAAATCGTGTACACAAAAATAAAACCGCCTATTTACGGCGGTTTTAGCATGTTTGGTGGAGATGAGGGGAATCGAACCCCTGTCCAAAGAAGTATCCCCAAAAGGCGCTACGAGCGTAGTCAATGATTAAAATTCCCTCACACGGCGGCTCATTGACAAACCGCTGCGCTCGGTAGCTTCATATATTCATGGGCGGGGCAAAGCTTTCCCGCCGCACGTTCACCGCATCGATAATGCCCGGTTCCGAGCCTGCGGTAAGCCCGGGCGGACAAGCTGCAACGATTAGGCAGCTAAAGCTACTCTATTATTGTTAGCGTTTAATTTTAAAGTCGGGCTTTTAACGTGGTTCCCGCCACGGCTCGCTCCTTAAGTATCTACAACCCTGTCGAAACCTTTACATCCCCGTGTATCTATATGCCTGCCTAACCATTTTACGGCCAGGTCTATCCATATATCCGTCTCCTTAACAATATGCTTCGGCTCGCACGCCGTTATCATGCTGCCGAGTGCAAGGCCATGCCTGCCGTTTGGGAAAACATGCAGTTCGCAGCTGACGCCGCGCTCATACAGAGCCTCGGCAAATCTCAGTGAGCTGTAAACCGGCACAGAGTCATCCTCAAACGTATGCCAAATAAAGCTCTCGGGCGTACGCTCCGTCACATGCTTATCAAGTCCGAACAACGCGGCATTGCGCGGCTCGCCGCCGATGAAATTCCTCTTTGTGCCGCGGTGCGTCTTATCATCATCAGCTATTATAACCGGATAGCAGAGAATTAAACCGTCCGGGCGGTTAATCTCACCGCTTGCACCCGAACCGCGCCTAATCACCGGGTCGTCCCAGTACACACCGAGAGCGGCGGCAAGGTGGCCTCCGGCAGAAAAACCGCAGACGTAAACATTCTCACTGTCAATGCAGTATTCCCAGCTTAGCCCGCGCACCGTCATGACCGCCTTTGAAAGCTGACACTGTGGTATCGGCCACTGAGCGTGCCTGCCCACCGAATAATTAAGGACAAACGCGTGAAATCCAGCGGCGCAGAACTTCAGCGCGACCGCCTCCGCCTCACGCACAGAGCGTGAGCGGTATCCGCCGCCCGGGCACACGATAACAGCCGGACGGCTTTTCCAAAATGAACGCGATATGAGCTCGGTATCTAAAATATACGACGTCAGCGTCGGCCGCTCCTGCGGCGCGTCAAGCCCCGCCAAACCGCAGTCAACACTCATGTCAAAATCCCTGATAATCATGAAAGCTCCTATCCGCTCAGCCGCACAGCTCTGCAACGACCTTGCTTATAAGCTTTCCGTCAGCCTTGCCCCTGAGCTCCGCCATGACAGATTTCATTATCAAGCCCTTGTTGCCCGAAGCGATAACCTCGGCAAACTTTTCTTCAAGCACAGCCCGTATCTCATCTTCAGACAGCTGCTTGGGCGCAAACTGCGCAATTATATCAGCTTTCTCACGATACCGAGCGAGCAGCTCCTCCCTGTCCCGAGGGCAGGTATCGACCTGCTCCTTTGCGGTCTTGAGCTCTTTTAAAATAATTCTGTCAACAAGCTCCTCCGGAATATCTTCACGGCAGCCCTCGTCGATAGCAGCTTTCTTGACAGCTGCTATAAGACCCGATACTGCGTCCTTTCTGTCCTTTTGCTTTGCCTTCATAGCGGCAATCATTTCACCTTGAAGCTCTTTAAGCGTCATAGCAACATCACCGTTCCTCTTAATATTTATCTGTAGTTCTTGATGGCTCTCTCCATCTTCCTCTGTGCGTCCCGCGCCGCAAGGACACTGCGCTTGTCATAGTTCTTCTTTCCGCGGCAGACGCCGATGGACACCTTTACAAGCTGTTTCTTGAAATACACCCTGAGCGGCACCAGCGTATAGCCCTGCTGCTGGGTAAGACCGATAAGACGGTTGATCTCACGCCTGTGAAGCAGAAGCCGCCTCGGGCGCTCGGGATCCTTATTAAAAATGTTTCCGTGCTCATATGGGCTGATATGAACCCCTATCAATATCGCCTCGCCTGTCTTGAGCGAAACATAGCTGTCCTTGAGGTTTATCCTGCCGGCACGGACAGACTTTACTTCGGTTCCGGAGAGCTCGATGCCGGCCTCAAGCTCCTCGTCGACATAGTAGTCATGGAATGCTTTTTTGTTCTGTGATATGATCCTGTTATCTGCCACGCCCAAGCCTCCTTTCCGATTAATATACCTTGATAATTATACTTGTATTCTAAAGAAAAGTCAAGAGCGCAGCCTCGGCGGCTTTCGCCCAAATTTATACTGCCGAAGCCGCCGCTGCTCCGTCCGCCGCCGCAGTGACCAGCTGCCTCAGCGATTTTGTGCGGCAATCACCGGCCGCGTAAATCCCCGGCACGCTTGTGCGGCAATCCTCCCCCGCAACTATATAACCGCTTGGGTCGGTCTCTACAACACCGCGCACAAAGTCCGTGTTCGGCACCTGACCGACCGCAACGAACAATCCGCTCACATTAAGCTCCGTTTCGGAGCCTCCGCCTGTGACGGTCACAGCTTCAAGACTGCCGTTTGCGCCCTTTTTAAGGCTCGTTACGGTCTTACTTAGCACAAATTCCACATTGCTGCGCTGCCTCAGCGCCTCAACCGTTACGCTGTCGCCGCGGAACTCATCGCGCCTGTGGATAAGATATACCCTCTCGCATATCCCGGCTAAAAACTCCGCATCGTCAAGCGCGGTATTTCCGCCGCCGACCACTGCAACCGTCTTGTTCTTAAAGAACGCCCCGTCGCAGTTTGCACAGTATGATATCCCACGGCCTATCAGCTCATCCTCTCCGCGGAGCCCGAGCGGGCGGTTTTTTGCGCCCGAGGCTATTATGACCTTCTTGCAGTCATACTCACCGTCATCCGTGAGCACAGTCATATATCCGCTGCCGGTATTTATTCCCGAGACCCGTCCCGGCCTGATATCCCCGCCCAGGCTCAGCGTTTGTTCATACAGGCCTGTGGCAAAGTCAAAGCCCGAAACGCTCTTTATACCGGGATAGTTTTCTATCTCTCTTGAATTGATTATCTGTCCGCCGTAGGTATCGGATTCTAAAATTACGGCATCCATACCGCGTCTTGCCAGATAGATACCTGCGGTCATGCCGGCGGTTCCGGCGCCTATGATAACTGCATCATACATAAGCTCACAGCTCCTTAACCTATAAATTCAAGCAATGCAGCCTTTGACTTTGCGCCGACAGACTGCTTTACAGCTTCTCCGCCGCTGAACAGGATAAGCGTCGGGATCGACATAACCCCGTACCTTCCGGCCAGCTCGGCCTGTTCGTCCACATTGACCTTGCCGACCTTTATACCGCTGACCTCGCCGGCTATCTCATCAACGATAGGCGACACCATTCGGCAGGGACCGCACCATGACGCCCAGAAATCAACCAAAACCGGCTTATCCGACCTTAAAACCTCGCTCTCAAAATTTTCACTTGTAAGTGTAATTACGTTTGACATACAAACACGCTCCTTTCTGAATATTAAAATTTATTGAACAATTTCGTTTGCCAAAGCCTGCCTGATGAGTTCAAGCACATTGACGTTGCCCATGAGACCGCTGACTGTTATCCTTGTAAGATTTTTAACGCCGTCACGTGGGAGATTGACCTCATAGTCAACATCGGTAGCGTCATCTCCGACAAGGCACTGCACATCGTACCCGGCCTTATCGGACGCTTCAATTGCCGCCGCCGAATAAGAGCCGTACGGGTAGGCTATCATGTCACAGGTCGTTCCCAGATTTTTCTCAATCAGATACTTGGATTTTCTGAGCTCATAATTTACGGTATCATTACCAAGCTCACCCAGCTTTACATGGTCGTTCGTGTGAGACTGTATCTCAATAAGCCCGCTGCTCTGCATTTCCCGCGCCTGCTCCCAGGTAAAATGCGAAAACTCGACCTTTCCGTCTCCGGCCGTCTCGCCGACTGTGTCAGTCACGATAAATATTGTAGCCGGGATATTGAGCTCCTTGAGTATAGGATACGCGACCTCGTAATTTGAAAGATAACCGTCATCAAATGTGATGATTATCGGATTGCGCGGCAGCGTTTTGGAGCCGTCGCGGCAGTTTACAAACTCCACGTACTCGCGCAGGGATATCGGCGTATACTGAGTTTTTATCGCCGTCATGTGCAGCCTGAAGTCACGCGGGGAAATGATAGAGATCGCCCTTGATTCACTGAAATCCTCAGCAATATGATGGTACAGCAGTATCGGCACCTTAACCGTCTCCGCCTCGGACGTGCCGGCCTGAACCTCTGTCGGACGCTGCGTCGGCAGCGGAGCATTGGTCGGTTCGGCAGTCGGCTCCGGCGTTGCATTCGGATCCTTTGTCGGCTCCGGCGTCGCGTCGGGGTCTTTTGTCGGCTCCGGCGTAGGCGCGGGCGTTGCGTACAGCTCCCCGACCCATGACGGCATCTGCCCGGAACCGGTATTCGTATCCATGTTTTGGCTCAGAGCGCTGCCCCGGCCGCTTTCCGTATTATTCGCTGCCATACCGGTCAGGCACAGTACTGCTGCTAAAGAGCACATAGCCGCGGCGGCTGTTAATAAAAGTTTTTTCATAATCAATTCTCCTATTTAAAATTTTAAACGCTTATTTAAAGGCCTTTTCCACAACGCTTATAAGCTCATCGTTGTTTTTAGTGCCTA
Source organism: Candidatus Monoglobus merdigallinarum (assembly GCA_019112945.1). Classification (GTDB taxonomy): domain Bacteria; phylum Bacillota; class Clostridia; order Monoglobales; family Monoglobaceae; genus Monoglobus; species Monoglobus merdigallinarum. The sequence goes on from DXIJ01000078.1 coordinate 5,468, forward strand.
TTACATATCGCAGCAGCGTTTCGGTGACCTCGGCTATATTCTGCCCGGACATAGCCCTGCGAATACGCCAGACCGATTCCAGCTCGCGCTGCGACATCAGCATTTCTTCCTTTCGGGTTCCCGATTTTGCGATATCGATCGCCGGGAATATCCTGCGCTCCTGCAGCTTTCTGTCAAGATGCACCTCCATGTTTCCGGTGCCCTTGAACTCCTCGTAGATCATATCGTCCATGCGGCTTCCGGTCTCTATGAGCGCGGTCGCCAGTATTGTCAGGCTGCCGCCCTCCTCAATATTTCTGGCCGCGCCGAAAAATCTCTTAGGCTTATACAGCGCGCCGGGGTCAAGTCCGCCCGACAGCGTTCTGCCGGTCGGCGCTATCGTCAGATTGTACGCTCTTGCAAGCCTTGTTATACTGTCAAGCAGTATAACAACGTCTTTTTTATGCTCCACAAGGCGCTTCGCACGCTCCAGCACGATTTCGGCGACCTTGGTGTGGTTCTGAGGCTCCTCGTCAAAGGTCGAGTAGATAACGTCGCCCTTTATGCTGCGCTTCATGTCGGTGACCTCCTCAGGCCGCTCATCTATAAGCAGCACTAACAGTTCCACCTCGGGATTATTTGTCGTAATACTGTTGGCTATATTTTTAAGCAGCGTGGTCTTTCCGGCTTTGGGAGGAGCGACAATAATGCCTCGCTGTCCCTTGCCGACCGGAGCAATGTAATCTATTATCCTCATGGAATAATCCGTTCTGCCGGTCTCGAGCTTCAGCCGTTCATGCGGATATATAGGCGTCAGATCTTCAAACGGCGTTCTGTGTATTGAAGCATCGACCGTATCACCGTTGACGGACTGAACATACAGCAGGGCCTGATATCTCTCACCCTCGTGCTGCATTCTTGCGTTTCCGACAATAAAATCTCCGGTTTTAAGCCGAAATCTGCGTATCTGTGCCTGCGGCACATATACATCGTTTGCTCCCGTCTGATAGTTGTCCGAGCGCAGGAAACCGTATCCGTCGTCAAGCACCTCAAGCACGCCTCCCACCAGGTTTGAGCGGCGTACGGGATCCTGATACTCAATCGTTGTCCCTTTGCTCTCTTCCTTTCTCTGCGTCCTCTTGTCTCCGCCGGAGCTGCGGTCCGTATCGCCCGCCTCCGCGCGGCTCTTGCCCTCTTCCTTTCTCTGCTGCTTTCTGCCGCTGCCCGCGCTGCGTACAGGCTCGATCCCTGTATGGGTATCCTCTGCCGGCTTCTGCTGCGGTTTTTGAGCCTCGTTCGGCTTGTGCTGCTCCGCTCCTTTATCGCTCTTAACACTCTGTATCATTTCCAAAAGCTCCTGCTTTTTGAGCTTGGATATCCCCTTGAGGCCGAGAGCCTTTGCATACTCTTTAAGTTCTACGAACTTCATATCGGTTGGATTTTTAACGGTATTATTCATATCTTCCTCCTATGATGACAGATTGTCATAATCTGTCGGTTCGACCAAGTTTACAATCGGATTGTTCTCATAAAGATGCTTTGTAAGCACGGAATCCGCAATGCAGCGCTGCGTATAATCGTTTTCCCTGAGCGGCGTTACAACAAACGCCAGCGCAAGCGCCACATAGATGATCAGAAATCCCTCGACCAATCCGAATACAATACCGAGGCCTCTGTCGAAAAACCTGATAACAGGCAGCTTTGAAACAATATGTAATATTTTTCCTATTATAGAAATCAAGATGAGGGAAACAATAAAAACTAATAAAAACGACGTAATATTTATAACCAAGCTTGAAAAAAATCCTGTCAATGCATCAGTCAGAACAATCTGACCGTTTGTAACCATACTTTTCATATATTCCGGCAGGGCGGTGACGTCAAGCGAACCGTTTACCAGTCCAGGCTCTACGTACTTTGTGCGGACAAGCGAGCGAATCGCCTCTCCGGCGGTACTTCCCAAAATTATATCCTTTACATATGGATACAAAAGATACGCTAAAATTATTCCCAAAAGAAACGAGACCAGCCGGTATGCGGACTTCATCAGCCCGTTCTTATATCCCCGCCATATGAAAAATAATAATACTACTGCAGTCAATATATCAATCAATGCCCTGCGCCGCCTCCTTGTTAGTTTTTGATAATTCGATCATTTTATCCTGACAATATCCGCCGTGTATCCGCCCAGCACCAAGACATTGCGTCCGTTTCCGTAAATGCCTATGCTCATGATATCATGAGAAATGTTTATCGTTTTTCTCACCTTTCCCTTGCGGCTAAGGCTGAGCACATCTCTTGATGTGGATACTACAATGTTTTTTTCAAAGGCTGCAATGTTGTTTATGGTGTCCGCGCTCACATAGCTTCCGAGATACTTACCGCGCTTGCTGTATATCTCAAGCGTTGAATTGCCGCGGCTGTCGCTGCACAAAAACAGCAGATAGTCGCCGTTTTCCACATCGTATTCACTCGCCGACTTTCCGGCAAGGTCGATCTTAAAGTTCTCGCGCCCGCGTTTTGTGATGTTATACACGCAGTCCTGTGCGATGGCCGTGAGATTGTCGGAGCTGTCAAAGCACACCTTGGCCACAAGGTCGCCGTCGCAGACAAAGCCCGCCGTCTCCTCGCCGTTTGAGATGTTTAGGATATGTATTCTGGAATACGCCTCGGTTCCGTCACTCATCATCTGAGCAACCGCGACAGAGCGTCCGTCGTTTGAAATATCAACGTCAATAATATACCCCTCGCCGCTGTTCCATTTGAATATCTCATTGCCGTTTCTGTCATAGACCACAGCCGAGCCCATGTAGCCCTCTTCGTTTATCGCGGCTGCGGCAATGCCGCGCTTGTTGACCTTTGCCGCAAGGATATCCGTGCTTATTTCGTATGAGGTTACGGTTTCGCCGTCCCTGTTATAAAGCGTCAGTGTGTTGTTGCCGTCAAGGTCCGCGACCAGAGCGTAGTTCCCGGCGATATCCACAGTCGGGCACGTAAATGTCGCATCAATCTGCCAAACGTTTCTGCCTTTGTTATCGACCATGCGCAGACCGCTGTTGTTAAGCAGCAGTATGTCATCACCGAATGCGTGCCTTATATAGTCGCCGCCGGTGTCAAACTCAATGCCCGAATATGCACGGTAGGTCGTGTTGGGAATAACCACAAGGTTTATAAAAAGCGCGACCATGGCCGCCAGCACAGCCGCAATAAATCCAAGCCGCAGCGCGTTTATGCGCACACTGCGGTTTTTTATCTTAACGGTTTTAATGCTGCTGTTGTCAAGACGGCTTATAAAGCCCATAAACGCGCCGAACTTGTCCTTAAACGCCGCGCCTATCTGTGAGAAGCTGAACTCCTTGTTTATATCAAATTTCATTCCGGGTCATCCTTATTTTTATAAATATACTTTTTGCAAAAACAGTCCCTGCGGCGGAGCGGTTATCCCTCCCAGTCTGCGGTCGCCCGAGGCTATCAAAGCGGGCAGCGCGTCCGGGTCAAGCTTTCCGCTCCCCGCGTCTGCGAGGGTCCCCACAATAATTCGCACCATGTTGTATAAAAACGCGTCCGCTTCAACAGTCACGGTAATCAAATCAGGCGCCGTCCTCTCCGCAAAGCACGCCCGCACCGTCCGCACGGTAGTCCTCTGCTGACCGCCCGACGCCATAAAGCCTCTGAAATCATGCTTTCCCTCAAAAGCGGCAGCCGCACGGTTGATTTTCTCAAGGTCGAGCGGATACGGAAAATGCCAGCTGTATTTGCTCAGAAACGGATTTTTAAACACGTGATTCAAAATTTTATATATGTATCTCTTTCCCTTTACCGAAAAGCGTGCGCTGAAATCCTCGGGGGCTTCCCATGCCTCCTGCGCCGAAATATCATTGGGCAGATAAAAGTTAAGCGCGTACGGCAGACGCTCTGCCGGGATACGTGTGCCGCTCCTGAAGTTTAAGATATATTCAAGTGCGTGAACACCGGCGTCGGTCCTGCTGCAGCCGGTGACCCTGATTTGTTCTCCAGTCGCTTTTTTTATGGCGGTCTCGATCGTCTCCTGAACCGTCAGACCGTTTTGCTGGTACTGCCAGCCGTGATAGTTTGTCCCGTCGTAGCAAATTTTCAGCGCAATGTTCTTCATCAAAGCCTCTCCTTTGTTAAAATCTGCCGAATACAAAGTTCAGGGCAAGTATAACGGCAAACAGCAAACAAATAAATATCCAGCCAAAAAGGTCAGTGCTCTTGTATCTCAGCTCATAGAGCCTGGTTCTGCCGTCTCCGCCGCGGTAACACCTGCATTCCATGGCAGTCGCAAGCTCGTCCGCCCTGCGGAATGCACTGATGAACAGCGGTATCAGCACCGGCACCATAGCCTTAGCGCGGCTGAATATACTGCCAGTGTCGATAGACGCGCCCCTTGCGGACTGAGCTTTCATTATCTTATCGGTCTCGTCGAGCAGAGTCGGTATAAACCTCAGCGCTATCGTCATCATCATGGATATCTCATGAGCCGGCAGCCCTATCTTCTTAAAAGGTGAGAGCAAAATCTCAAGCCCGTCGGTCAGCGCGATAGGCGAGGTAGTAAGCGTCAGCAGCGACGTGCCGAGAATAAGAAATATAAGCCTCAGCACCATGAACGCCGCAAAGCGCACCCCCTCCTCCGTTACCGTGAAGATCCACCAATGCCATATCGGCGTGCCGCCGGTTAAAAACAGATTAAAGACCCCTGTAAAGACGATGAATATCAGTATCGGTTTAAGCCCCTTTATAAGGAACCTGGGCGGTATGCGCGATACAAAGACGCAGGCGGCCAAAAACAAGGTCAAGGCTGCATAGCCGTAAAAGTTTTTTATAATAAACACCAGTACGATATATACCAGCATTATCAGTATTTTCGTTCTCGGGTCAAGCCGGTGAATAAACGAATCTCCGGGGAAAAACTGACCCAGCGTAATATCTTTAAGCATTCTCCCGCCTCTCCGGCAACGGCTCCGAAAGCAGCGGCATAAGCGCCCGGAATGCGTCGCCTGTGGTGTAAATTCCCTTTGGGATATCGATCCCCGCTTTTCTCAGCCTGTCGGCTACATTCGTAATCTGAGGCACGCTTAGCCCTATCTCGCGCAGTCTCGCGCTGCGGCTGAAAACCTTATCGGGAACGTCAAACATCTCTACCCTGCCGCCGTTCATTACCAGTATCCTGTCCGCAAGTTTTGCCACGTCCTCCATACTGTGCGACACAAGCAAAACCGTAAGGTTCATACGCTTGTGCATATCCCTTATCTTAAACAATATCTCGTCGCGGCCGCGCGGGTCAAGCCCGGCTGTAGGCTCGTCCAGTATCAATATTTTGGGCTCCATTGCCAAGATGCCGGCAATGGCTGCCCTGCGCTTCTGACCGCCCGAGAGCTCAAACGGGGATTTTTCAAACAGCGTGTGCGAAAGCCCTGCCATGTTGGCGGCAAACTCCGCACGCTGCCTTGCCTCAGCTTTTGTAAGACCCATGTTTAAGGGGCCGAAGCAGATATCCTTTATAACGGTCTCCTCAAAGAGCTGATACTCCGGATACTGCATAACAAGCCCGACCTTAAAGCGCAGCGCTCTGAGGTCTGCGCCCTTTGAGCCTATGTCCTCGCCGTCTATAAGCACACGTCCGCTGCTCGGCTTTAACAGCCCGTTCAGCAGCTGTATCATTGTCGATTTTCCGGAGCCCGTATGGCCTATGACCCCAACAAACTCGCCGGGGTTTATGCTGAAGCTGACGTCCTCGAGAGCGGTTTTCTCAAATGGGCCGCCCTGCATATATATGTAGCTCACATTTTCAAGCTTGATCATTAATTCTCTGCCTTCCGTTTGATTCTTCTAATAAGGGCTTCTGCGCACTCCTTGTCATCAAGCACGCTGCCGTCAAGCCCCAAGCCCTGCTTATTAAGCATATACATCAGGTAGGTTGACTGCGGTGTGTCAAGCCCAAGCTCCACCAGACGCTCGACCTGCGGAAATATCTCCCTCGGCGTGCCCTGCATAGCAATAACGCCGCTGTCCATTACTATAACGCGGTCGGCCTTTACGGCCTCGTCCATATAATGCGTGATAAAAACCACAGTCATGCCCTGCTCGCGGTTCAGCCGCGAAACGGTATTCAGAACCTCCCGGCGTCCGCTCGGGTCGAGCATGGCAGTCGGCTCGTCCATCACCAATATCTTTGGCTGCATAGCCAAAACTCCGGCAATCGCCACACGCTGCTTCTGTCCGCCCGACAGCATATGCGGCGCGTGGCGCTTAAACCTGCTCATGCCGACAAGCTCCAGCGCTTCATCTACCCTGCGGCGCAGCTCATCGCCCGGCACACCCAGGTTTTCGGGGGCAAAAGCCACATCTTCCTCAACAATTGTCGCGACCAGCTGGTTGTCGGGATTCTGAAACACCATGCCTACCCTGCGCCTGATATCAAAAAGGCGGTCTGTATCGCTCGTGTCTATCCCGTCAACAACAACACTGCCCGAGGTCGGGAGAAGTATCGCGTTAAGGTGCTTTGCAAGCGTTGACTTGCCGGAGCCGTTATGCCCCAGCACTGCCAAAAACTCGCCCGGCCTCACATCAAGGCTCACTCCTTTCAGCACCTCGGTGCGGGTGTCCGATTCTTCGTCAGTGTATTCAAATTTCAAATCTCGCACAGACACAATGGACTGCGCCCCGTTTATTTCTTCCATAACATCATCTCTTTTAATTCCAAACAAGCGCGGTCAATCCCTCTGCCAGCGCGCCGAATAGCCGCAGGGCAGAACAAGATCTCCGCTCGTTATCGGCAAGCCCACCTCGTCAACAAAGACATGCCCGCCAAACCGCTTCTTAACGGTCAGCTTGTAAATATTATCCATAACGCTTCCCGAGAGCCCGGTCGTATAAGAGTTTACCAAAAAGAACAGCGGGTCGTCCGACAGCACGTCAAGACACAGCTCAATCAGGCCAAAGAGCTCGTTCTCTATCTTCCAAACCTCTCCGCCGGGGCCGCGTCCGTATGAGGGGGGATCCATTATAATTCCGTCATATTTGCGCCCGCGCCTTATTTCCCTGCGGACGAACTTCTTAACATCGTCAACAATATATCTTACAGGACGGTCCTTAAGGCCGGACAGCTCAGCATTCTCCTTTGCCCAAGACACCATTCCCTTTGCGGCGTCCACATGGCAAACACTCGCCCCCGCGTCGGACGCCGCCACGGTTGCGCCGCCCGTGTATGCAAAAAGGTTCAGGACGTTCACACTGCCGCGCCTTGACGCACGTATTATACCCGAGAACCAATCCCAGTTTGCCGCCTGTTCCGGGAACAGCCCTGTATGCTTAAAGCCCATCGGCTTTATACCAAACTTAAGTCCATGATACGAAACCGTCCATGACGGCGGCAGCTTCTTAAAGCTCTGCCAATGCCCGCCGCCCGAGCTGCTGCGAATGTATCTTGCATCGGCATTCTTCCACTGCGGAGCGCTCCGCTCGGTATTCCAAACGATCTGAGGGTCGGGACGAACCAAAATAACATCTCCCCAGCGTTCAAGCTTCTCGCCGCCCGAGGCATCGATAAGCTCGTAATCCTTCCATTTATCAGACAAAAACATAAAACTCTCCATTCTGCCGCAGCCACAGATAAACGCCGAATACAAAAATGTATATTTATCCAATTATATTTAACTCATATATTTTATCACGCCTGAGCACAAAAGTCAATGTGTAAAAGTATCTAAATTACAAAGCGCAAACTCCCGAAAACCACAGGGATATAAACACAACAACCCCCCGTGAACAAACGTATTCACGGGGGGTTGTTTGGTACACCTTCAGGGATTCGAACCCTGGACACCCTGATTAAGAGTCAAGCTGATTTTATTAATCAAAACGCCCAATTTTAGCCGCAAACAACGCTACAACGGCATTTACAACCGGTTTATTCAAATTAAACCAAGATAATAATTATGGGGTCAAAACGGGGTCACATGGGGTCAAAAATGGGGTCATATAAAAAAATTTACACTACAGTTTTTTTATTCTCCGTAAATCCCAGCGCGGTCGTTTATCACAAGTATGCGCATTAAATTTTCGGTCAGTCCCAGCTTGCCGTTTTCATCGCCTTTAAGGTAGCCCTTATCTGTCAACTTCTGTATTGTCGGCTTTGCCCAGTCCGGCATATTATCGTCTATGTAGTCATAGATCCCTAT
>DXIJ01000079.1 GCA_019112945.1 Candidatus Monoglobus merdigallinarum
GTAATGAGATAGCTCAGTTCAGAGAGTGGGACGAGAAAGTGCAGCAGGATTGGTCTATTTTAAAATATCCGCTTCATGATGCGTTCTTCAGATTTATTGGTGACCTATGCAGAGTATACAGATATAATGAACCGCTCTTTAACGGCGAGTACAACATGGCAAACTTTAAGTGGCATGAAATTGACGCATATGGTGCGCTTGTATTTGAGCGAGGGTATGAGGACGGCGAACGCTGCCTTGTGTGCATGAACTTTATTGATATGCCGATCGAGAACTGTAAGCTTGAGGTCGAGAACTGCAGCAGTCTCAAGCTGCTTATCAACTCGGACGCTGACATATACGGAGGCTCTACCGAAATGGACAAGAGCGGCATTACCATCTTAGAGTACAGCACTGAGAGCTCAACCTTGCTTTTGAACCTCCCGCCGTTTTCGGGACAGATATTGAAAATCAAATAGGTTCATGATAAAAGCCGCATATCTCTGCGGCTTTTACTTTATGGAAGCTCTATCGTCTTTTTATTCTTGGATTCGCGGTACAGCACAACTTTTTTGCCTATTACCTGAACGACGTCGGAATTTGTTGCCGCTGCCAGCCTGTCAGCGGCCTCTGAGACCGACATCAACGAGTTCTCGAGTACGTGAATCTTAATAAGTTCTCGTCCCTCAAGTGCGTCGTCAAGCTGCGCTGTCATATTGGCAGTTATTCCATCTTTGCCTATTTGATACAGTGCGGGCGTTTTATTTGCAAGCCCGCGCAGGTATGCTCTTTGTTTACTGTTTATCACTGCTTTTCCTCCTTGCGCTCTGCCATATTCACCAGTATTGCTGTCATAGTCTTGTATATCTCATATGCGGCTTTATCTCGGTCGTCTGTGCCGAAAACCGCCAGATGACGGTATATTGTGTCAAAGTCACCGCGGCTTGCCGGGCCTGTCAGTGCTTTCCGGGGGCCAAGTTTTATGATATTGTTAATATTATTGAGCATTAGAGGCGACAGCGCTTTAAGCGCGTCACTTTCAGTAAAACCGCAGTCCTTGAGCATACTGCATGCAATATCGGCAAGACCGACCACAAAATTACTGGCGAATACAGCGGCAGCATGGTATTTTGCTTTATGCTCCGGCTTTATTATACGAAAGTGGTTTCCGCACTTTTCAAGTACTGCTATGACCGGCTCACAGTCGCCCTCGGCGGTGAAGAATGCATTCTCAAAGTCATCGCTGCTTTTAAATCTGTCGCTGACAGCTATAAGCATATGAGCGCTGCATACTAAGGCTCCCAGCTCTTTCAGAGGCTTTAGTACGCCGCTGCTGAGTGCGCCGGAGGTGTGGCAGAATGTCTTGCTTTCAAGACTCCTGCGTCCAAATGCTGCCGCAGCGGCTGTTTCCGCTATGCTGCTGTCGGTTACAGTTATAAAGATAATATCAGATTTATCAATGACCGCACCGATATCGGCAAACGCAGTACAGCCAATAAATTCGGCAGCTTCACGGCTGCTTGAATAAGTTCTTGAATAATATCCGCTTATGTTAAAGCCGTTATTTTGCAGATATTTTCCAAAGGCTGTGCCCACTCGGCCTGCGCCGATAAAACCAATGCTTGGACTATCCGATATCATGACAGGCATTCAAAGCTTTCAAACGGTGCGTAGATATCACTCTCTTTGCCGCTGTAAGCGTACATACCGATCATTGCACCGGTGAAGCGTTTCCCTTTTGTTATCGCCTGAGAACACAGGTAATATACGTTTTCTGCCGTATAGATCTCATTATAGTTATTGCCGTCAAGGCTGTAATAGAAAGTACGCTTTAAACCTTTTGTGCTGATTTTCAGATAAATGCTGCCGATGGTTTCGGTTATATCAGCTACACATGAGAATTTCTCGTCCTCGTCAATTTTCTCAAACAGTTTTATTGCGTAACCATCACCGTTCTTGTATATTCCGTATGTAAAATATGTGTTTTCATCATAGTAGCCGGTCATGCCGTAGTTTTGCTCTGAGTTCAAAGCTATGCCGAGCTGAACGCGGCATATCGCATCAAAATTGAAGTCAGGCTGCCTCTGAACGGTTATGTTGCGGGCGTTGTATGAACTCAGCGGCTCCTTTGATCCCTTGAGATAAAGAGTACTGTTTTCAAGCCTTATTGCGTCATCTTCCGGCGCACCGGGGAACATCCAGTACGGCTTTAAGCTGCTGCCGTCAAAATCATCAAATCCAGCATCAGACTTAGTCTTGGCAAGCGGGAGGTTCGGACGCGGCTGCAGCGTGCTGGGACCTTGCAGATTATTCACGATGGGCCAGCCGTCCGGCGTCCATGTCACCGGGTCAAGACAGGTCTCGCGGCCGAGTATACCGTATTCACCGTCCAAAAACCTGTTGCACAGGTACACAACGTACCATTCGCCGTTTTGTGTCTCAACGAGCTTGCCGTGACCGCAGCAGGTTATCGGCGCGTCAAAATCACGCTGTGTCATGATAGGATTATACGGGCACGGCTCATATACTCCTTTCAGAGTTTTGCTTCTTGATACGGTTATTTGGTGGAACAGAGCAGTTCCGCCCTCGGCTTCAAAGAGATAGTAATAGCCGTCCTTATAAAGCAGGTGCGGCCCCTCGGGTGCGCGCTTGTTTGTCCCGTAAAACAGCAGTTCTGCCTCAGAAATCTGTTTGGTTGCGTCCTCATTCAGTTCAAGGATTCTTGCGCCTCTGTTCAGCAGCATATAGCGCCTGCCGTCAACATCGGTAAAGAGTGACGGGTCAATACCGTCCTCATCTATAAATACCGGCTCGGAATACGGTCCCTCCGGCTTTTCGGACGAGACAATTATCTGTCTGCGCTTTGGGGTCATGTCATCGTTGTTTCTGAGGGTAGCAGTGATATAGAATTTGCCGTTATAATACGAAATATCCGGAGCCCAATATCCGCGTCCTCCCTCAAGACCTGAGAGGTGCGACCATTCCGGGTTTGTTATTGCATATCCTATATTCTCCCAGTGAACAAGGTCGGTTGAGTGTGAGATAGGGATACAAGGGAAGAATATGAATGAGGAGTTTACCATATAGTAATCTTCTCCGACCCTAACGATTGAGGGATCGGCATAAAAACCGCGGCGGATGGGATTTTGGTACATATCCTCATATCTTGCACCGGTCACTTCCCGGAAATATTCTTCTATTTCGGTAAAACCATTCTCGTGCGCGAGCTGATACGGTGTTATTAGCTCCTTGTCACCATGGCACGGCGACATACCTACGCGCTCAACTATATACTTGACGCATTCAAGATTTCCGGTCAGTACCGCTTCGTGCAAAATGGTGCGGTGATCTTTGTCACAGACATTAAAACTTGCAAAAGTATATTCGATAAGATACTTGACAAATTCAATGTCACCGGTTTTTACCATGTAGTATGAGGCAGAAACTCCGTTTTCATCCTCTTCATTTATAAGGCTCGGATCGCCGCTTAGCAGCTCTTTGATTTTGTCAAGGTTTTTCAGCTTGATTTGTTCAATAATATTACTCATGATGTTCTCCTTTTTATTGTATTTGCTTTATGATTTATTGTTTAACTATATTTTTGTGAGCAGCACAACGGTCTCAACATGCGGTGTGCGCGGGAACATGTCAACCGGGATTATACGCTGCGGGAAGAAGCCGTATTCCGCAAGCTGCTCGATATCTCTGGCCAGTGTAGACGGCTTGCAGGAGATATATACGATGCGCCGGAGGCTCTTAATGTCGGCAATACCGCTCAGAAGTTTCTTGCCGCAGCCTTTTCTCGGAGGGTCGAGTACTGCGACATCGGGGGCATAATTCTTTTGTTTTATTAAGTCAATAAGTTCTTCAGCCTTGCCGGAATAATATTCTGCATTTGTGATATTATTTATCTCAGCATTCCTGCGTGCATCTCTGACAGCGGCCTCTGAGGTCTCGATTCCGATTATTCTGCGGACTTTATCCGACATAAACAGGCCTATGGTACCGATACCGCAGTACAAATCAAGCAGCGTTTCACTGCCTGTGAGACCGGCGCACTCCTTGGCAATCTGATAGAGCTTCTTAGTCTGCGGCTTATTTACCTGGTAAAATGACAGAGGCGATATCTCAAATTCAATCCCGCCTATATCATCTTTCAAAAAGCCGCTGCCGTATAAAGTTTTGTTTTCGCTGCCGAGAATGGTATTTGTATTTTTAACGTTTACATTCTGGACAATACCGCATATTGGAGTGCCGCAGGCGCGCAGCTCATCGATCAGCTCTTTGCTGCGGTAAAGCTCACGCTTGGCTGTGACAATGGTAACTAAACTGCCGCTGCGTCCGCCTCTTATATATATATTTCTGATGAGACCATGTCCGGTATGTTCGTTATATGCCGGAACGCTGAACTGCTTCATCCAGTACCTGACCGAATTAATTATCGGCTTGACGGCTTTTGAGGCTATCAGGCAGTCATTCATCTCGATAAGTCTGTGGCTGTGCGCGGCGTACATTCCGATACCGTTCTCTGTCACAGGGAATTGTGATTTGTTTCTGTATCTATCAAATGAATCGGCGGCAACTACATTTTCGATCCTCGGATTTTTAAGCTTGGCAATTCTCGTGAGGCAGTCTGCGACCTTTTGTTTTTTGAACTTAAGCTCTTCGTCATAGCTCATATGCCAAAGAGCGCATCCGCCGCATTGATAAAAGTTTTTGCATAGTGACTTTGTCCTGTGTTCAGACGGCTTTATGACCTCAATCAGCTTGCCGACAGCATAGCTCTTTAAAACTTTTATAAGCACAATCCGCACAGTCTCTCCGACAATAGTATACGGCACAAACACTGCAAAGCCGTTCAATCTGCCGACACCGCAGCCGTCGTCTGTCATACCCGTTATTTGAATTTCGTATATATCATTTTTCTGCATACTGTCCACCGATTTAGATTTTTATTCTTTCTATAGAACTAATTTTACACGTATTTGTACTCTGCGTCAATACAAAACGTTGACAATTTTTATCACTTGCAATATAATTATTATATGCTAAATATAAAAGAAACAATAATAGTAGAGGGAAAATATGATAAGCAGAGGGTCAGGCGTGTATGCAGCGCGCCGATAATCTGCACGGATGGATTTAGAATTTTTAAGTCTAAAGAAATGCTTGATACAATAAAAATGCTCGCTTCAACGACCGGAATAATAATATTGACCGACAGTGACAGGGCGGGCTTTAAGATACGGAATTATATAAAGAGCTGTGTAGGCCAAAGCGGCACGGTCAAACACGCGTACATTCCTGCAGTTGAGGGCAAGGAGCGGCGCAAGGAACGTCCGGGCAAGGAGGGTATCCTTGGCGTTGAGGGTATGGACGACAAAGTGATAATAAAAGCTATAAAGAGTGTCGCAACACCCGAAGCTTCATCCGCCGTTCTCAGTAAGTCTGAACTTTTCAGAGACGGACTTTCCGGCACAGCGGGCAGCCGGGTGCGCAGAGAATATGTTTTGAAAGCGCTGTCGCTGCCTGTGCGCCTTTCACCTAATGCTATGATAGAACTGATAAACAGCGCAGGGCTTTATGATAAATATAAGGCGGCATTGAGTGAAATAAAAAAGGAGGATGAGAATGATAGATAAAATAAAAAGTGCGGTTGAGTCTGCAATGCCGCGTGCGGCTTTGCTGCGTCACGCTATCCATAGCAATCCGGAGCTTTCGTTTTGCGAGAGAGGGACGGCAAAGCTGGTTTGTGATACACTGAGTTCTCTCGGTGTTGAGTATGTATCCGGAGTTGCAGGAACAGGAGTTGTTGCTAAGATAGGCACAGAATCGGGCGGAAAAACTGTCTTGATAAGAGCCGATATGGACGCTCTGCCGCTCAATGAGAATACCGGACTTGAGTTCAGCTCTAAAAATCCGGGTGTTATGCACGCCTGCGGACATGATATGCATACTGCTATCCTGCTGTGTACCGCTATAGTGCTGTCAGAACTTAAAGAAATGCTTTCGGGACGTGTGATATTGATGTTCCAGCCCGGCGAGGAGACATCCGGAGGTGCGAAGCCTATGATTGAGAGCGGTGCACTTGATATTGGGAACGTAGACAGCTGTATCGCGCTGCATGTTGAGCCGTCTTTAAACGTTGGTCAGGCGAGATTTAAGGCCGGAGCGGCGTATGCATGCCCTGATGAGTTTTGCATCAAAATAAAGGGAAAGAGCGGTCATGCCGCCGCGCCGCATCGATGTATCGATCCTATTGTCACAGCAGCACAGGTTATTACCGCGCTTCAGGCAATACCGTCAAGAATGATCGACCCTATGGAAAGTTCGGTGCTGTCGGTGTGCTCAGTGAGCGGAGGCAGTGCCTATAACGTTATTCCCGGCGAGGTAGTGATCGGCGGAACTGCAAGGACGTTCAGCAGCAGCACCCGTGATTTGATGGAGGAATCAATCGGCAGGATCACTGCACAGGTATGCGCAGCTTACGGTGCGGAATTTGAGTATAAATTTGACAGGCTGTTTCCTCCGCTTATAAATGATGAAGAGACAATAAAACGGCTCAAGGATTCGGCTGCGAACTATCTTTCAAGCAGCAATATTTTCACCGGTGGAATGCCTACGATGGCCGGAGAGGATTTTTCGTATCTCACAAGTGCGGTTAAGTCATCGGCTTTGTTTTGGCTTGGCAGTACACCGGAGGGATATGAAAAGCACCCGCTTCACAGCGAGTCTTTGGTCGTTGCCGACGAGTGCATCAGGTACGGTACGGAGATTTTCGCAGATTATACAATAAGATATTTAAGCGAATAGCTATCCCGCATTTACGCTTTGAAAATACGGACATTGCTTGACCGTTTTTTTTCCGGCATCTTTAATACCTGCTGCGCGTATTACGGTGTTCAGTGTGCATTTGCCGTCGGCCATGAACCTGCATTCAGCCTCAAGACAATTGATATTCGACATATTTTATCACCTAAAATATATTTTAAGCTCAAAAATTTTTATTATACAGCGTTTTTGTAAAGGAGCAGTTTAAACATGCCGGTTATTATTGACAGAAATATGGATGCGGAATTCATAGGAGCGATACGCTCAGTGTTCCCCAAAAGAACGATAATAAAATCATATTATCTGTCGGGTATAAACGGTGCGCTAA
>DXIJ01000080.1 GCA_019112945.1 Candidatus Monoglobus merdigallinarum
ATATTTATGTTATAATATGAGACGGCGGCAAATATAAAACATTTTTTGCAGCAGCCGCCGTTTAGATTGATTTGAGGTTTATGGGCTTTCCGAAAAACCCAAATATTGTTAAAGGAGAGAGCGAACGCATACTTAAGTGTTCATTGTTTTGAGATATGAAATTTTTAAAGCTTGCGGGATATACCGGCCTTGGGGCTTTGGCAGCGGATTTTTCGATCGGTACATACATTTTCAACACAACGGTAGTCAGGAAAAACACATCGTTTAACCGCACGACCAAGCTGACCGGCGTACAATGGGAAAAGTATGACAAGGAACGTAAAGAAATTTTTGAAAAACTTAACAGCTCCGAGAGCAAACACATTTACACAAAATCTTATGACAATTTAAAGCTTCACGGACAATACTTTAAGGGCTGGTATGATAATGAGCCCGATATAAAAAGAGTTGCCATATGCTTCCACGGCTACACCAGCCAGGGAATAGGCAACAACAGCGCAGCGGCCATGTTTTTTCTAAACAACGGCTTTGATGTTCTGTTCCCCGATGCACGCGCACACGGCGAGAGCGAGGGAAAGTACATCGGCTTCGGGTGCCTCGACAGATTTGACGGTCTCGAATGGGTCAGGGTTATTCAGCGTATGCACAAGGAAGCCGAGAACGCGGGCAAACTTGAAATCTACCTCTACGGCGTGTCCATGGGCGGCGCAACGGTCTGCATGATGAGCGGACTTGACCTGCCTGACTGCGTAAAAGGCATCATATCGGACTGTGCATTCACCTCTGCGGAATATGTCTTTAAGACTGTAATCAAGAACAAATATAATCTGCCGATACCGCCGGTTTTGTTCGCAACAAATATAATCTGCAAGAACGTTGCCGGATACGGCCTTAACGAATGCAACTCCGCTGCAGAAGTCAAAAAAGCAAAAGTGCCGATGCTGTTTATACACGGCTCGGCAGACGGGTTTATCCCGGTCAAAATGTGCCACGAGATCTATGACAGCTGCGCCTCCAAAAAAGATATCATGATAGTCGAGGGAGCCGTGCATGTTGAATCATATTATAAGGCTCGTGAGGCTTATGAAGAAAAAATCAAAGAATTCTTTAACATCTGACTCAAAAGGGAAGCGCACCGGCTTCCCTTTTTAATATTTTCAATAATGTGCGCAGCCCCGTCACAGGGCGTTTTGTCAAGCCTGCTGCAAAAATTCGGTGACATTTTAATTCTGTTATAATAAGCCCATCGACCTCATAACGCTTATCCACGCAGTCATTGTAAGCGCGCCGAAAAATGACGTCATTACTACTACAGCAGAGGCGAGATCGGAATCCTGGTTCATGGATACCGCCATGATATAGCTGTTCACGGCAGTCGGCGAGCCGAGCACGATAAATGCGGACGCCAGCGCATCGGTTTTATACCCTGCCGCAGCGATTACGGGAATAAATATAAGCGGCAGCACGATAAGCTTCATAACAGCCGCAAGCCCGGCGGTTCCTTTCTTTTTATTAAATGCGCTCAGGTCAAGGCTTGCACCTATACATATCAGCGCAGTACCCATAGTCATATCCGATAAATATTTCAGCGAAGTCTCTATAGGCGCGGGGAACCTGAGCCTTATTACCGACGCGGCTATTCCGGCAAGCGTACCTATTATCAACGGATTGGTTACGATACCTTTTATCACTTCGCCCGCAGTCCTGCGCCTTGTCTCTCCCCTTTGCGGAAACAGCGACAGAAGCACTACCGCTCCTGCATTATACACCGGTATTGCGCACATCAGAGATATTGACGCAAAGACCGATTCGCCGTACATATTATTTATCATAGCCAGGCCTATAAGAGCGGTGTTACCGCGGAAAGCCCCCTGTGCAAAGCTGCCGCGCTCATACCTGTTCCTGACGAAAACCCGTGCTGCAGCCGCGGCAACCAGCAATTCGCCCACAGTACATAAAACAATGAGAACAACATATTCAGCGTCAAACGCCTCTGCTATATCCGAGTTCTTCATGCTCATAAAAAGCATTATCGGCAGGGAGACCCGGAAGTTAAACCTGTTGGCGATCTCTACATAGTTATCATTAACAAGCCCAAGCTTTCTTGCAGCCATTCCGACAAGAATTATGATAAATACAGGCAGCGTTGCGTTTAAACCAAAAACAAGATTTTCCGTTAAGCTCATCTCCTTCCATATACTGATATTATAACAGCTTTTCAATTATATCATAAGGCAAACTTTGCTGCAAGCAAATAGTTTAAAAGCCCGGGCATTGACAGCTTTACAATTATCAAAACTTATGTTATAATGTTTCGGATTGTTTGGAGGAATTAATTATGTGTGCAAAAAAATACGGCAACGAAAGTATCAGGGCCTTAAAGGGCGCGGACAGGGTAAGAAAGCGTCCCGCCGTCATTTTCGGCTCGGACGGCATTGACGGCTGTGAGCATTCAATGTTTGAGATACTATCCAACTCGATAGACGAAGCACGCGAGGGCTTCGGCGATAAAATCATCATCACAAGATATAATGATAAATCCATAGAGGTCGAGGATTACGGACGCGGTATCCCGGTCGACTACAACGAGCGCGAGAAAAAATACAACTGGGAGCTGGTGTTCTGTGAGCTGTATGCAGGAGGCAAATACAAAAACAACTCCGGAGGAGACTATGAATTCAGCCTGGGCCTTAACGGCCTCGGCGCATGCGCTACGCAGTACAGCTCGGAATACATGGACGTGGAGGTAAGACGCGATGGCTTTAAGTACGAACTGCACTTCGAAAAGGGCAAGATAGTCGGCGAGCTTGCAAAAACTCCGTTCAGGCATAAAAAAACCGGTTCTAAGATACGCTGGAAGCCTGACCTTGAGGTCTTTACCGACATCGATATCCCGCTGGAATTTTACAAGGAGACGCTAAAGCGCCAGGCTGTCGTGAACTCCGGCATCAGGTTCATCTTAAAAAATCAAACCGCCGGCGGAGAGTTTGAGGAATTTGAGTTTTTCTATGAAAACGGCATAGCCGATTATGTAAAAGAGCTTGCGGGCGACAAGGCGATGACTGCGCCGCACTTTATAGAAGCGGAGCGCAGCGGCCGCGACAGAGACGATCTTCCGGAATACAAGCTCAGAATGAGCTTTGCATTCTGCTTCAGCACTGACAGGGCTGTCACCGAATACTACCACAATTCAAGCTTTTTGGAATACGGCGGTTCGCCCGACAAGGCCGTGAGGAATGCGTTCGTCTACGCCCTGGATAAATACTTGAAGCAGAATAATAAGTACAACAAAAACGAAGCCAAGATACAGTTCAGTGATGTACAGGACAGCCTTATTCTGGTTTCAAGCTCGTATTCGACCATGACAAGCTATGAGAACCAAACCAAGAAAGCCATTAACAACAAGTTCATCCAGGACGCAATGACCGAATTTCTGCGCGAGCAGCTTGGCATATACTTCATTGAAAACAAGCTGGACGCCGATAAGATATGCACTCAGGTGCTGGTCAACAAGCGCAGCCGCGAGACGGCGGAAAGAACGCGCATAAATGTGAAAAAGAAGCTGGGCGGCAGCCTTGATGTTGCAAACCGCGTCAAGAAGTTCGTAGACTGCCGCAGCAAGGATCCGCAAAAACGCGAGGTCTATATCGTTGAGGGAGACTCGGCTCTCGGCGCCTGCAAGCAGGGACGCGACAGCGAGTTTCAGGCAATAATACCGATACGTGGCAAGATACTGAACTGCTTAAAGGCCGAATACGACAAAATATTCAGCAGCGACGTTATCGTAGACCTGCTTCGGGTACTGGGATGCGGCGTTGAGATACAGTCGCGCCACAACAAGGATCTGAGCTCGTTTGATCTGTCGAACCTGCGCTGGAACAAAGTCATAATCTGTACCGATGCGGACTTTGACGGCTTTCAGATACGCACGCTTGTGCTAACCATGATATACCGTCTTGTACCCACGCTGATAGAAAAGGGATATGTATATATTGCGGAATCGCCTCTCTACGAGATAAGCACCCGCAAAAAAACCTACTTTGCCTTTAACGAGCAGGAAAAGGCGGCAATACTCAAAAAACTGGGCGATACGAAATATACGATACAGCGGAGCAAGGGTCTCGGCGAAAACCAGCCGGAGATGATGTGGGAGACCACAATGAACCCGGAGACGCGCCGGCTTATAAAGGTGATGCCTTGCGACGTTGAAAAAACGAAATACGTTTTTGACCTGCTGCTGGGCGATAACCTGAGCGGCAGAAAGGAACACATTGCAGAATGCGGCCATAACTATATCGACATGGCCGACATCTCTTAAACTAAATCGGAGTGAAAAGCAAACATGAAAAAACCTTTAATTCAAGAACAACCAATAGTTGATACCCTGGAAGAAAACTATATGCCATACGCCATGAGCGTAATCATCTCCAGAGCCATTCCGGAGATTGACGGTCTGAAGCCGTCGCACAGGAAGCTTCTGTACACCATGTACAAAATGGGACTGCTGAACGGAGGGCTGACCAAGTCGGCAAACGTGGTCGGACAGACCATGAAGCTAAACCCCCACGGCGACGCCGCCATTTACGAAACAATGGTCAGGCTGACGGACGGTAACGGCGCACTGCTGGCGCCGCTGGTAAAGTCCAAGGGCAACTTCGGCCGCGTCTACTCACGCGATATGGCATATGCGGCATCACGATACACCGAGGTCAAGCTTAACCCGATATGTGCGGAGCTGTTCTCGGAGCTTGACAAA
Source organism: Candidatus Monoglobus merdigallinarum (assembly GCA_019112945.1). Taxonomy (GTDB): domain Bacteria; phylum Bacillota; class Clostridia; order Monoglobales; family Monoglobaceae; genus Monoglobus; species Monoglobus merdigallinarum. The sequence continues at coordinate 4,757 of DXIJ01000080.1, forward strand.
GACACAGTCAACTTTACCGACAACTATGACGGGACAATGCAGGAGCCGACGCTTCTGCCGACGACCTTTCCGAACATACTTGCAAACCCGAACCAGGGTATCGCCGTAGGTATGGCTTCCAATATATGCAGCTTTAACCTCAGAGAGCTTTGCAGTGCAACGATCGCGCTTATGAACGACCCGGAAGCCGACCTGACAGAGATCATGCCCGCGCCTGACTTTCCGACAGGCGGCACGCTTATTTACAAGCGAGACGAGATCCGCGATATCTACCGCACCGGACGCGGCTCGTTCAAGCTCCGTGCCAAGTACTCATATGACAAATCTCAGAACTGCATCGATATCACCGAAATACCATATACCACAACTATTGAGGTCATTATCGACAAAATAGTGGACTTGGTCAAAGCCGGAAAGGTAAAAGAGATTTCGGACGTCAGAGACGAGACCGACCTTAAGGGCCTTAAAATAACGATCGATTTAAAGCGCGGCAGCGACCCCGAAAAGCTCATGGCAAAGCTGTTTAAAATGACCTCGCTTGAGGACAGCTTCAGCTGCAACTTCAATATTTTGATAGAGGGCTCGCCGCTCGTACTGGGCGTTAACGATATCATCAGCGAGTGGCTGGTATTCAGACGCAACTGCGTCAAGCGTGCGATCAGCTTCGACATAGACAAAAAGAGCTCTAAGCTGCACCTGCTTGAGGGTCTAAGCCTTATATTGCTTGACATTGACAAGGCGATACGTATCGTACGGGAAACTGAAGAGGACTCAATGGTTATACCAAACCTGATGGACGGCTTTGGCATAACCGAAGCTCAGGCTGAGTTTGTTGCCGAGATAAAGCTGCGCAATCTTAACAAGGATTATATCATAAAGCGCACGGACGAAATCGATAGCCTGAAAAAGGAGCTGGACGAGCTGAAAGCAACGCTCGGCAGCACAAAAAAGATCCACAGGCTGATTGAAAAGCAGCTGCTTGCAGTCTCAAAGAAATACGGGCGCGACCGTCTTACAGAGATAGTGGATGCAAACAAAATCGCAGAGGTAACTCCCGAAAGCGAGATCGAGGACTACAGCGTAAAGCTCTTTAGAACGCGCGAGGGCTATTTAAAGAAAATATCACTTGTGTCTCTCAGAACAAGCGGAGAACAGCGCCTTAAAGACGAGGACGAGATAATCCAGGAGGCAGAGGCGCGCAACAGCAGTGAGCTGCTGTTCTTTACAAAAAGCGGAGACGTATACAAGATAAAAGCATTTGACGTTCCCGACAGCAAGGCCAGCCTGCTCGGCGAATTTATCCCAAACCTCATCGGCCTTACCGACAAGGAGGAGATCATGGGCATGGCTGCAACGGACGACTTTAGCGGCGAGGCTGTATTCTGCTTTGAAAGCGGAAAGGTTGCAAAAATCCCGCTCTCGGCCTACAAGACAAAGACGAACCGCAGGAAGCTCTCCGGAGGCTTTTCGGTAAAGTCTCCGCTGACAGAGATGTTTATTTTGAGCGCGGAGGACGGCAGGACAGAGGACGTCGACATTGTCCTGTTTTCCGACAAGGGCAGGGCGGTGACATTCAGCACCGAAAAGATCCCGCTTAAAGCCACCCGCTCCTCGCAGGGCGTAAACGTTATGACCTCTAAAAAGGGCAGTATAGTGAGCAGTGCAAAGACCGCCGAGAACTCAGGACTCAAAGATATTGAACGCTTCAGAACAAAAACACTGCCGGCAGTCGGCGCACCGGTCAGAGACCAAGATCTCGGCATTGAGCAGATATCATTTGAATAGTTAGAACAATACCGGCGGAATAATCACTCTGCCGGTATTACTTTAATCTTGATAATTCATATGCCTCCCTAAATAAATGGAGGTATTTCTTTTACCCTGTACTGTAACAATATTATTCATTGAAGCATAAAAATTTAGCCGTCACTTAAAGAACGTATCATAGGAGA
>DXIJ01000081.1 GCA_019112945.1 Candidatus Monoglobus merdigallinarum
GAACGCCTTATAGAGACCGTCGCGCTCTGCCTGACGAATCAGCTTAGTGCGTTTGCCGTCAACAGACATCAATTCAATTATAACTCTTTTCGAAACCGTAATATCTTTAAGCTCTTGATTGTCCTCAAGCCTGAATACAACCATGTACGGATCGCCCTCGTTGCCGTAGCAAATCTTGTCGCCGACTCTGACAAGCTTTTTGTCCTTATAGTTAAGATATTCATTGCCCGTCAGCTGTACCTTGCTTTTAGCCGCTGATTTTCTCTTGGGCTTAGCGGTTCCCTTTTCGGTTTTATCAGCCATAATCATCCTACCTTTCTATGCTCTGATCTCTGCCCGGCCCCACGCCGATAGATGTTATTTTGCAGCCTATCAGCTCTTCAACTCTGAGTACGTATTTTTGGGCAGCCTCGGGCAGATCTTCAAAGCGTTTTATATCACTGATATCCTCGTTCCAGCCGTCCATTTCCTCATATACCGGCTTGCACTGTGCAAGCTCTTCGAGAGTCGGAGGGAAGTCTGTTGTGATTTCGCCGTTTTTGTCATACGCAACACAAATCTTTATCTTGTCAAGACCGCCGAGAGGGTCGATTTTATTAAACACGATAGAGTTAAGTGAGCTTGTGCGAACCGCATACTTGGCTATCACTGCGTCAAACCAGCCTGTACGCCGCGGGCGTCCGGTGGTCGTGCCGAATTCAAAACCCTTTTGGCGTATAGCCTCACCGGTATCGTCGTCAAGCTCGGTCGGGAACGGTCCGTTTCCGACTCTTGTGGTATATCCCTTGAGTACACCGATACAGTCGTCTATATCTCTGGGGCCTATTCCGCTTCCGACGCATACTCCGCCGGAGATAGGGTGTGAAGAGGTAACGTACGGATATGTTCCGATGTCTATATCAAGGAGTATTCCCTGAGCGCCCTCGAACAAAACCTCTTTATCATCTTCAACAGCCTTGTGGAGCAGCGGAATGGTATCGCACACATAATCCTTTAAACGCTCGGCATACATACTGTATTCTTTTATAACGTCCTCGGGGTCGATAGGTTCACCGCCGTATACAAGCTCAATTATTTTATTTTTTATCGAGAGAACCTCTCTGACTTTTACGGGGAAAACCTCAGGGTCGACCAAGTCACACATACGAATGCCGCTGCGCTCGGCCTTGTCCATATAGCACGGACCTATACCCTTTTTTGTGGTGCCGATATCGCCCTTGCCTCTTGCGGCTTCCGAAAGCCCGTCAAGTGCGATGTGGTAGGGCATTATAACGTGCGCCCTTGAATCTATTTTTAAATTCTTGGTGCTTATGCCTTTTTCCTCAAAGCCGTCGATCTCTTCAAGCAAGACCTTTGGGTCAACAACAACGCCGCAGCCGATAATGTTAAGCGTATTCGGATAGAGTATTCCGGACGGCATAACATGGAGCTTGTATATGATATCGTCAACCTTTAAAGTGTGGCCTGCGTTGTTTCCGCCGGACGTTCTGACGACAACGTCAGCCTTGCCGGCCAGAATATCTATGGCCTTTCCCTTACCCTCGTCGCCCCATTGGGCGCCTATTACAACCTTTGTCGGCATTTAACTATCACTCCTTGAACATAATAACCGCAGAGCCTGAACTAATGCTCTGCATAAAAGCATACATAAATATAATACCAGAAAGCAGAACAAAATGCAAGGTTTATTTTTGTATCAGTTTAAAATTGCGGCTGCCAAATATCAAATGCCAAACAGCTTGTTTATAAGTGTGTAGCCGTTTTCAACGAATAATCCGGTCTTTTGGGCTTCTGCCTCGGTGTAGCTTCCGCAGCCGCTGTGCCTTGGCTCCTTTGAGGAATACAGCAGGTATGGGATAGGGGCTGAGGAGTGCGTTCTGGTAGCCAGAGGCGTAGGATGGTCGGGCATAATAAGTACTGAATAATCCTCGCCGCAGCCCTTGAGATAATTAAGAACCGGCGCTGCGATTTTTGAATCGATGAGCTCTATTGCCCGTACCTTGTTGTCTATCTCGTGCCTGTGCCCTGCTTCGTCGGGCGCTTCGAGATGAATATACACAAAATCGTTCCCGCTCTTCAGGGCATTGACAGCAGCCTCCGCCTTGCCGTCAAAGTTTGTGTTAATGTTGCCGGTCGCGCCCTCGACCTCCAATACGTCAAGCCCGGCGCAGCAGCCGATACCCTTTATCAAATCGACCGCTGAGACGACTGCGCCCTTGATGCCGAATTTCTCGGCGTATGTAGGAATGTCGGGCTTTGTGCCGTTGCCCCAGATCCAGATGGAGTTTGCAGGGTTAAGCCCTCTTTCGCGGCGTGAAACGTTTACGGGATGATTTTCAAGCAGCTCATAACTCTTTTTCATAAGAGCGAGTATTGTTTCGTCCTTCGGCAGATATTCTCCAATGACGCGGTCGGAAATATCGTGCGGCGGCGTCAGTGTGAAGTCGTTTTTCTTATTGTGCCAGACCATAAGGTGCCTGTAGCTGAAGCCTCCGAAAAATTCGTACTCGTCCGTCCCCAGATTTTCGTTGATATATTTTATCAGCTCGCGTGCTTCCTCGGTGGTTATCTCATCGGAGCTGTAGTCGAGCATTACCTTGTCCTCGTAGTTTGGAGCGTCCGAAAGCGTGACGACATTCGTCCTGAACGTTGTATCGCTGAGCTTCAGCGGTACGTTCATGGATACCGCCTCAAGCGGAGAACGCCCTGTATAATATTTTGTGGGGTCGTATCCGAACACCGCAAGGTTTGCGACATCGCTTCCGGGCGGCAGGCCGTCGGGCACAGTCCGCACCATTCCGACCTCGCTGTTTTTAGCCAGAGCGTCGATTACAGGCTTTGAAGCAGCCTCAAGAGGAGTTTTTCCGCCCAGCTCTTTGACGGGTGTATCGGCAGCGCCGTCAGCCAGTATAACAACATATTTCATATTACTATCACCTCTGATTTATGCGTTAGATGTTTTTATAAATTATACTATACACGGCGGCATAATGTCAAGTATACGGCGCGCTGGGCGGCTTGTGTTAATTATCGGACACGGCTAAAAACAGAATATTGTTAAATCCTGATTTTATATGTTTGAAATGTGACGTTTTTGTTAACTTTCTACAAATAATGTTGCAAAACTTAAAAATTTAAGTTATAATAATAATCAAATTTGTGAATGAGGTATAATATAAATCTACAGGGGGTGTTTAGTGTGCAGGGTAGAGTATTCCAAAATACGCTTGTACAGTTGAAAAAAGAGGTTCAAAGAACGCTGGGAGTAATCGATGACAGTGATACAATCATTTCATGCAGCGATGAGGAGAAGATCGGCAACACTGTGGATAACATTTTTACTGTTTTCTCAGCGACCGGAGAGGTCAAGACGGTTGCGGGAGCGTGCTATAAGAAGATTGAAACGTTCAGTAAGTGTGAATATATCGTTTTCTGTGAGGGGGATGACGATATTGCCAGAAATGCGTGTGCGTTCCTGGCGATGAATTTCCTGACTATAAAGCAGTATTATGATGAAAAATATGATAAGTCGAGCTTTATAAAGAATATTATTGTGGACAACGTTCTGCCCGGAGATGTGTTATACAGAACAAAGGAGCTGCATATAAATGTGGAAAGCCCCCGTGTGGTATACTTGATAAGGGTCTCCGAGGAGACTGACCGCGGATATCTTGATATTTTGATGAATATGTTCCCTGACAGGGCGAACGACTTTGTCATCAGAGTCGATGAGCGTGACGCTGTTGTGATAAAGGAGTTCAGAGACGAGCCGACAAAGGATGAGATCATGGTTATTGCCCAGAATATTTTTGATACTCTCGGTGCAGAAGCGATGATAACGCCGCTTATCGGTATTTCGACTGTTGCAGAAAAGGTCCAGGATCTGTCACAGGCTTACAGGGAATCGAGGATAACGCTTGAGGTCGGCAAGGTGTTTGATACCGAAAAGGATATCATCAGCTATGACAACTTAGGTATAGGCCGGCTTATATATCAGCTTCCGACCACACTTTGTGAGCTGTTCTTAAACGAGGTGTTCAAAAAAGAATCGATAAATGTTTTGGACAGCGAGACGATATACACCATACAGAAGTTCTTTGAGAACAACCTGAACGTTTCCGAGACCTCAAGAAAGCTGTTTGTTCACAGAAACACGCTGGTCTACAGGCTTGATAAGATCAAAAAGCTTACGGGTCTTGACTTAAGAGAATTTGACGATGCTATCATCTTTAAGGTAGCTATGATGGTCAACAAGTATCTGTCTTCACAGCCGACGAGGCTGTAGGCTTTACCTAATCAAATTTTCAGAGCGGCAGCCGTGACGCCGCTCTAAGTTTTACGGAGGTTTATTTATGAGTAAAAAGGCTGTTAAGATCACAGCGATAGTTATTGCCGGGATTTTCTTTATCGGCATATGCTCGGGTCTGGCGTCGATGTTCTTATTTGTCTGAGCCGGGGTGCAGGGAGTGCTGCTTATTTGAGAATTGAAAACGAATTCTTTTTGCAAAAGCAACTTAGTAATATATCACTGAGGAGTTGAATAATTTTTATAATGTATATCAAAAAAAGAGTTCTTGTTCTATGTTCAATTTTGCTGATTATTGTGACAGCAGTGCTGACGATAGGCGCGGTCAATCCGTTCGGTTTTTATGGATTTGGAGACTTTCTTGAGTTTTCGGTCGTCAGCCGCCTGATTAAGAACATGTATTATGATGATGTCTCGTCTGAGGACTATGTAAACGGTGCAATTTCAGGATTTGCCCATGGTACGGGAGACCCGTATACAAACTATATATACGGCGAGGCGGCACAGGAGTATATGGACGACGTCAGCGGCAGTTTTGACGGTATCGGTGTGTATATTGAAAACAACACCGATGACAATACGATCACGGTTGTGTCCGCCATATCCGGAACGCCCGCCGAGGAAGCGGGGCTGGTAAGCGGCGATAAGATACTTGAGGTCGCCGGGGAAAGCTATACCGGAGAGCAGATAAACGAGGCAGTCAGAAGAATGAAAGGCGAGACCGGCACAACGGTCGATATTTCGGTTTTAAAGGCGGAATCCGGCGAGATAGTGGATCTTACGCTGGAGCGCAGACATATTGATGTACAGACAGTCGAGTCAAAGCTCATAGAGGGAACCAATATCGGTTATATTTCGATATCGCAGTTCACTGAGACTACCGGAGATGATTTTGAGGAGAACCTCACAAAAGTCATTGGCGAGGGAGCAAAGTCTATTGTGCTCGACCTCAGGAACAATCCGGGCGGATATGTGACCGCTGCGGTAGAGGTCGCGTCCAAGTTTGTGGACAGAGGTTCAACAATAGTTTATACTCTGGATAAGAATAATGAGAAAGAGGAGTATAAGTCGGAGGGCAGTCAGTATAATCTGCCGATAGTTGTGCTTATAAATCAGGGCTCAGCTTCCGCAAGTGAGATCGTTGCCGGTGCACTCAGAGACTATGATCTTGCTTATATTATAGGCGAGCAGTCTTACGGCAAGGGAATTGTCCAGTCTGTATTCAGCATAGGCGAAAATATTATTTCTGTCACAATCGCGAGGTATTATACCCCAAACGGCGACTGTATACACGATATCGGAATTGCTCCCGATGAGAGCATAGAGATGGAGCTGAGCAAGTATTCCATGCTTGACCGGCTGACGCTGGAGCAGGATGAACAGCTTGCCGCTGCCGTTAATTATCTAAACAGTAACTAAAATTCAATATGTTCCCGGCTGAGCGCCGGGAACGATTTGTTTTTTCCGGCGAAATACTCAAAATGCCGGACGCGGAACAGAGCTTTACTTCAATAATTTGGGAGGTGGCCTGATGTTTTTCAGAATCATCTCACAAAAGCTAAAGCAGCTTATAAGCTATTTTAAAAGGCTGCTCAGAAACAAAAAAACAGAGACAAAAGGGTTAAAACGGGAGGAGCAGACTAAGAGCCTGCCTGTCTACCCTCTCAGAGTACCGCTGGACTGCGGCAATATAATATGTGCTGCGGAATATGCTTTAAAATCGATAAAAACTCCTGCCCAAAATCAGGGTATAGGTATAGTTGCAAAGGAGCTGGGAAACATAAGCGGGCTTAATTCGGTCATGAACTATGCTTGTATGAACTTTAAGTATGTTACGGTTTATACTGACGATAAGGCGCATGCAGATGCTTTGTCAGATTTGATTTATGATAAGTACGGACTGCCGGTCATGATATTGGGCGCAGCTGAGGCGGACGGATGCGGATACCCCATGGTAATGGATTTTGACAGAGGGCGGCTGAAGTACGGCCGCCGCAGGTTTATAAACGGTGCGCTTATAAGCGCTGATGGAGCTGTCGAGGGTCTGTGTATTGACGACAGCAGCGTGAGCTTGGTATAGCACACCGGTATATTTATTTTTATAACAAAATTTTAAAGTTTATTTAAAAGATATTGACATTTGATGTTAAGTAAAGTATAATCTAAGGGTTAATCACTTTGAAAACAGTAATGAACAATCGGAGGTAACGGATATGGAAAACAAAAAGGTGAAGCTTAC
>DXIJ01000082.1 GCA_019112945.1 Candidatus Monoglobus merdigallinarum
AAGATATTTGTCCATCATCTCGGGAGATGCGGCGATACCGTCTCTTATACCCTCCACATATCCCTTTATAGACGTTATGGGGGTTTTTAGGTCGTGGGATATGTTGGCTATAAGCATTTTGTTTTGCTCGGTGCGCGCTATCTCATCGCTTACAGACTTCTTGAGCCTGAGCCTGAGCCTTTCTATCGAGTTATACAGCTCCTTTACCTCGCCCTCACCGGAACACGAGAACTCATAGTCAAGGTCGCCGTCCGTCAAATGCTCCATTGCCTCGGATATTTTTTTGAGCGGCGACAATATACTGTGTGACAGATACGCAGTAACGCCAATGCAGCACGCTGCCACAACTATTATCAAAATTATTATCCAGACCGTCACAGCTCTGAGTATATCGGGACTGCTGAAAACATCGTGTATATCCTTTATCTCAAGCAGCATTGCCGGAAAGCTGTTTAAGAAAAACAACAGTATCAGAGCTGAGATAAGCCCCATTACAACAAGCAGCAAAATCAGCATTAATATTGACGACAGAAAAAACTTTCCCTTGATAGACATTTAAGCCCGCTCCTTTAACACTCTTTATATCTGAAAAGATAATACCCTGCCGCATTAAATGTTATGCCATATCCAAGCATCAGCCACAGCTTGCCGAGCAGCGCCGAAAGCGGCACGCCGGAGCCCAGCCACAGCTTGTGCCACTGCATATACCCCGTAAACAGAAGTCCTCCAAGCGTCGGAATGTACGTTCCGGCAAGCTTTAATACGACATATAATATTATACACAAAAACATTGAAAGTGTCGAGTTTTTTACAAGCTGATTTATCAAAACCGCCATAGAGATCAATATTGCCAAAGGCACTATATCTATCAGATAAGCGCTAAGGCTGTAGAGCGGACTGACTATCCGTCCCGAAATAATAAGATCCAGCACGCTTGCGCTTATCAAAACCGTTAACAGATTTATCACTGTCAGCGTAAGCACGGCCAGGAACTTGCCGGCATACACCTTATACCTAAAAGACGGCCTTAAAAATACTGCGCGTATCGTCTTATCACCAAACTCGCTTGCAAACAAGTCGCAAACGCCCATCATGGAAATGAAAGGTATGATTACATCGACAAACAAGGTCATAAGCGAAACGGCTGAGCTTAGATTATTCAGGTTCCAGCTTCCCTCTGAGATGACGACTGCAAGCAGCTTTGAGCAAACTGCAATTACGCATATCAGCATTTGGATTATCAAAAAGACTATATATTTTTTATAGCCAAACAGCTTTTGAAGCTCATTTTTGTAATTTGCCGCGATACCTCTCATGCTCCCTCACCTCTTTCCTTTGCCTCGCTTATCATTGCCAAAAAATAATCCTCCAGCGACGGATATTTTTCAAGAATGCTGTCAACCGTGCCCTCTGCGCACATCTTCCCGTCATATATGACAGTTACACGGTCGCACAATTTTTCAAGTTCCGAGGCTACATGCCCGGATATTAAAAATGCAGTTCCAAGTTTTTCGGCCATATCCCTAATAACGTTCCTGATATGTACAACGCCCTCTATATCAAGCCCGTTGGTCGGCTCGTCAAGAATAACAAGCCCCGGGCGCGATATCAGCGCAAGCGCTATTCCCAGTCTCTGGCGCATTCCAAGCGAAAAGCTCCCGACCTTATCGCGGGAATATTTTTCAAGCCCCACAAGGGTCAGCGCCTCGTTTATTGCATTTTTTCTGCTCTCTGAGTCCGGATAATCATAAAACCTTGCGGCAATCTTTAAATTCTGCTTTGCGCTCAGCTTATCATAAAGCGCCGGAGTCTCTATCAGACACCCCACGTTATACATGGCTTTTTCGAACTCTCCGTCAATATCATGGCCAAAGATACTGATGCTTCCCGCGCCGATACGGCTGAGGCCTACCGCGGCTTTCATGGCAGTAGTCTTGCCGGAGCCGTTGGGGCCGAGCAGACCAACGACCTCTCCCTCAGCGACACTGAGGGAGAGGCGGCTGACTCCGCGTCCGTTTCTGTATAATTTCTGAAGATCACTAATCGATAATGCAATTTTTTTATCCACGCCTATGTCCGCCTTTCCGTATTTCCCAGATCAAGGGATCACTACTGTGCTCTCGCCGTCCTCGCTGCTTACCGTCACTTCCGCAGATTCGGCATAAGCGGCGTCTACTGATACATACTCGTTCGGGTTTACCGGCTCGATCACGGTCGTATCGAAATCACTGATGTTAAGCTCCATCTTAAAGCTTGCCTCTCTTTCGCTGCCGCTGCTGTCATATCCGCACAGTACAACGTTCACTGCCGCTCTTGAGAGCCTGCCGCTGTCGTCTGTGTCAAATTCGGCATTTACCTCTTTGACGTATGGCTCTCTCTCGTTTAAAAACAACTCGTTGAATACACTGAGTTCCGAATCCGGGCCGTCATCTAAGGCGTTTGCCCCCGACTGCCTCATGGATGAGCAGACAAGCGAAAGTCCCGCCGATATATATTTGGGAAGCTGCTCGCCCGACATATTCACGGCATAGCTGCGGCCGTTCTCCGCGCCGGTCATCACAAAGTTGTTTTTTATATCTCCGATAAGACTATCGGCGATCGCCTCCATAAAGTTAATCTGCTTATCTATCAGCTCCGGGTCGTCTCCAAGCAGGCCGCCTCCGCTGTATTCACCGTCGTAATATACGGTTTTGGAGGTCTCAGGCTCATAGTTTATATCATAATATGAATTATACCTGTATCCGTTTTGAAGAACCCTTTCCGATTCATTTGTCAGTTCGCTCTCACCTACGCTATTCGTAATATAAGTTTTTGAATACTCCCGCTCGCTCGGCTCGCCTCCGCCGTTTGTCATAAGTCCGGCCTCCGCTCTCATAAGCTCGTTGCCGTCAAGCTCAAGCGAATAGCTGCCTGCCGCAGTGAAGTTGTCCCGGTAACACATATCCTTGACCGCCGATTTGACAACGCTGTATCCGCCGGCGTTGTCAATGTTTGCAAACACTGCCGTACTGAGGATAAGTACGCCCATGCCTATACACGCCGCGGCGCGCAGCATACGTTTTTTGTTTTTCATAAAACCGCTCCTTTCATAATATAATAAAGTTTTGTTTTGAGTTTCGGGTTTGCATATGCTTTAACCTTTCAATATGATTGTAGCCCCGAAAGCTTTAAAATAAATAAAACAAA
>DXIJ01000083.1 GCA_019112945.1 Candidatus Monoglobus merdigallinarum
ACGATGAGCAATACGCTGTAATGATGATTGATATTGATGATTTTAAGCATATAAACGACAATTACGGACACCGTGCCGGTGATTTTACACTGCAAATATTCAGCAGGAATCTCAAAAGAATTTTTGAGCCCTATGATATAATCGGCAGGATAGGCGGAGATGAGTTCTTTATCCTGATGAAGCATGCCAAAAGTGAAGAGGACGTTACCCGCAAGGCCGGCGAGATAATAGCTGCATGCGCCGTTATTTCCGAAAAGACCAAGATACGGGTCAGTGCAAGCATAGGAACCGTTTTTGCATCAAACCGCGCAGTTACGTTTTCTCAGATATACAAACAGGCAGATGAACTGCTCTATATTTCCAAGAACAAGGGCAAGAACACCTATACCTCAGCGCAGCTGAGCTTCACACCCAAAAATTAAAAAATGAGCGGCTTTATCCGCTCATCTGCCGCCGCGGCGCAATTGCATGCGGCGGTGTTTTTTATGATTTAAGGGGCTGCCCGTACGGCAGCCCCCTTAAGCTTATTCAGCCTTTAATCCACAATAATTATCGTTGCAACAAAGTAACCTGTCGAGTCTGAGCCGGTGGCATTGATGTTTGAACCCTCGACCACATCCTTGGCTGTTGCACTGCGGCCTGTTGAAGCTCTGAGGAATGTTGTGTTTGCATCATAGTATATCGTCTCACTGCCGCCTGAGGCGTTTGTTATTGTAATGACCCTCAGAGTGGTATTGATCGATGCAACCTGTCCGGCAGCAGCCGTCTTGCCCGTTGAAGCCGTTGCGCTTGATTCTATACTGGCAATGCTGTTTCCGTCAATAACCACTGTCGCAGCATTGCCCGGACGCAGGTCGTATATCGTTGCATCTACATTGTTTACCTTGACCTGTGTGTTGCTTGTCATTGAATATGTTTCAAGCCGGCCGTTTATCTCCAGAGTAATCTCCGGGCTGTCACTTAAGACTATCTCTCTTATTGTGCCGACGCCGTCAGTCGTCTCGCTGGTGGCGGTCACTGCAGTGACCTTTCCGTAGTAGACACGCAGCGAAAGCGTATCGCCGCTTACCAGTTCTCTGAGGCTTGACGTGCTGCCGTTTCTGTTTACATCCACTCCGTTGGTGGAAAGCGTCAGCGTCTCCTCCTCGCCGTCATCATTTATGATTGTGATATATGAGGTGTTTGAGCTGCCGCTTGATACCTCGACAAACTCACCTGTCTGGTAAAAAGTATTCTCAACGACATAGCATTCGGTGATAGCGGAACCGCTCAGTACAAGGCGGACGCAGTTGCCTATCTTTATATCGCCGAAAGCGCCGCGGGTTCCCTTTATGTCATAGGTACAGTTTCTGTCAAAGGTATAGGTGGCGGTATTGCTCTGGTCCTCATTATCCCTTATGGTAATCTGCTGGCCTCCGGCATTGTCGCTGGTCTGTACAACAACACCGTATATCGAAGTCTCCTGCTGCCCCGGAATACATTCTATCATTCTTATTGAGCCGAACGTATATGTCAGCATAGCTTCGCTGCCGGCTTCAATATCTTCAAACGAACTGCCCGCACCGTTTATCTTGACAAGGGTGCTGCTGTCTGCCTCATAATCGGTCTCAGTGCCGCTTGAATCCTCAAGCGAAAAATCATAAGTAAGCTCATCAGCGTATGTCACGGTCCCCGATACTGTGTATCTGTCCATTTTATCGATCATTCGGTTAAGCAGCGTTGCCATCTGAGCACGCGTCAGCGTTGTTTCCGGCGAGAAATAGTCGTTTCCGTTATCGTCATCGCCCATGCCGTTCATAAGCCCCATGTTTGTGGCATATGCTACGTACGAGCGCGCTTCCTCGGGTATCGAATCATAATCCGAATATGTGCTTGGATCGAGAATTGCCTGGTTTGCGTCACTCTCTCTGCCTGAGAGCTTTGATATAAGGTATGCTGCCTGCCATCTTAAAAGCGAGGTGTTGGCATTGGCCGACGATGCATAATTTCGCAGATCCGTAAGGTCTATCACCCCAAAGTACATCAGGAAGCAAAGCTCGTCTACATATGTAGTGTTTATCGCATTAACCGTTGCCGAGTATTCGGAATTTGCCCAGTCGACCGACTGCGTATAATCCTCATCCTCAACGCCAAGTATCCTTGCCATCAGAAGCAGCGTTTCGATTTTTGATACTGCGCGCTGCGGCTGGAAAGTTCCGTCCTCGTAGCCCTTTATATATCCGAGGTCTGTCATAGAGTTTATTGCATCCTTAGCCCATGAAACGGTCGGATCGTCCTCAACATCCGGAAAAGTCAGCGCCGAAACCGGTGAAACGAGAGTCGCTGCAAGCACGGTCCCGCACAGAACTGCCGAAATGAATTTTTTAATTCTTTTCATTTTGTACCTCCTGTTTTATATATATACATTATATTGATACTCGTCTGCTATAAATATACCATACGCATCTAAATTTTTCAACTGTCAATTATTTAATTTGTCGGGATTTTTTTTACAATTATGTAACAATACGGCACAGACCAAGCCATTATTCAAATAAATAACAATTTTCCCATAAAGTTTTCGGTGTAATTATCAAACAGGCGCAAATAATAACCTTGTAAAAAAATCAATAAAATCTTGATTTTTGTAATAGGAGGACTGAAAATGAAGAAAACTTTCATATCCTTTGTTACGGCGCTGAGCATTGCGATATATGCGGTCAGCGGACTGACGGTATTCGCAGACGCAACGCCGGCGGAGGACGGAGCAGCAGTTATACAAGGCTCCGAGATCACTGAAAACAGCACGGCCGCCGAGCCGGCTCCGCGCTCCTTTGACGGAACAAACGCGGACGGAACGCTCGACGCCTCGGGCGGTATGAGCACAACGCTTACCGAAAACTCTTCTAAGTATAACGGTATGGCGGTCATGCCTATAAGCTCAAATATGGCTCAATCCAGATACAGTACGGTGCGCGTGGCGCTGTCCCCGGATATTGCAGACACAAAATATGCCGAGGCAGCAGAGCTTCTGGGGGCGCTTGGCATAATGGTCGGAGACGCGGAATCCGGCGCATTCAGACCCGATGACCCGATACTCAGAAGCGAAATGTCTAAGGTTGCCGTATACTCTATTGGACTGGAAGACGTCGTAAAAAGTTCCAACGGAATAACAAATTTTCCTGACGTGCCATCAGACCATTGGGCTACCGGCGCAATAAACGTAGCACACCAGCAGGGAATGGTTATCGGAGACACCGAAGGCACTTTCAGACCGGATGATTCGGTAACGTTTGAAGAGGCCGTCGCCATAATCGTCAGAGCGCTCGGCTATGAGCCCGCAGCTCAGGACAGAGGCGGATTCCCGTCGGGATATATGTATATAGCCTCGTCAAACCAGCTGCTCAGAGGCATAGACGCCTCCGGCTCCACTCCCGCCAAGCGCGGCGATGTTGCGCAGCTCGTATTCAACGCCATGACAGTAAACATGATGGAGCAGGTCGGCTACGGCTCAACCGCGACCTACGAGGTCGTTGACAAGACCCTGCTGTATGACAGATTAAATGTAGAAAAGGCCTACGGCCAGGTAACAGGTACGGACGAAACAACACTCACAGGCGGAGCTATCACAGCAGACGACAGAATCAGAATAGACGACAAGACCTATCTTGAGGGAGATACGAACGCTGCAAGCTTTTTGGGCTACAATGTTCTGTACTACGCAAGGATAGACAAGACAACAGACGACAGAACTCTGATACTTGTATCGGAGCAGCTGAACAAGAACAGCAGCATAACGCTTAATTCGACAGAGATCATAAACGTCACCGGAGACACGCAGCTGAGCGTTGAGTACAGGCCGGATGACGAAAGACAGACAAGAACTGCCTCCATCAAAGAGGGCGCGACCTATATCTATAACGGAAAGTATAAGCAGACCGTAACGACCGAGGAGCTTATGCCAAAGAGCGGAAATCTGGTGCTTTTGGATTCCGATGTAAACGGCGTTTATGATATAGTGTTTGTAAACCACTTCACCAACCTTGTTGTAGACACGGTTTCAGAGATAACAGGCAGAGTAACCGATAAGTATCTGAACGGCTCGCTTGTGTTTGATGAAAACAATACGACCGTAAAGTACAGCATTATAAAGAACGGCGCGGAAATAAGCCTCAGCGACCTTAAAGAGTGGAACGTTATATCCTACACCATAAGCGAGGACCAAAACCTGATTAAGGCTTATGTATCAGATGCGTCCGTTACAGGTTCAGTAACGGAGATCTCTGAAAACAGATACAGGATAGGCGACAGTGAGACGATGTATGAAAAAGCGCTGAGCTATCCGAACGAGATCAAGCTGCGCGACAGGGGTACCTTCTATCTTGACATGGAAGACAAGATCGCTGCGGTCAGCACCAACACTGCTGTCGGCGAAGAGACGGGCAGAAACTATGCCTACCTCGTAGACGCCGGAATCAAAGAGGGCTTTGACGCTACAGCACAGTTTAAGCTCTATACCAAGTCCGGCGAGACAAAAATCATTGACGGTGCAGCAAGGATGAGCCTCAACGGTGAGTACGGCAAGCAGCCGTCAGAGATCATCAGCGCTCTGCAGAGCGGCGACAGCATAACTGCACAGCTTATCGTCTATGAGACCAACAGCAGCGGCAACATCACCTCTATCGAGACAGCGGCAGACGGTACAGCTACCGGCGCGCCCAACACCGCCGCCTTTACCAAGAACATTCAAAAGGACGACATGATCTACAAACGCGCTTCCGGAAAGCTGGGCAGCGTCGGTATAAGCGACGACACTATCATATTCGATATACCCGCGACAGCCGGAACAGATACCGATAAGTATTCAATGCGTACCAAGGAGACGCTCTCAAACGATTCGTCATACGATGCTATAATTTACGACCTGCGTGAAAACTACACCGCAAGCGTTGTGATAATAACCAGCTCGACAGGTGTTACAAATTCGGAGTCTCCGATCACTGTCGTAAATTATCTGGCAGAGGTTCAGAACGAAGACTTTGAGTACACCGACAAGCTGTACGGCTATCAGGGCGGAACCGAAACCGAAGTCATGGCTGCTGACAAGAGCGTTCTCAGAAAGAGCGATGGCAGCCCGCTCAAGGCAGGAGATATCATCCAGTACAGAACAAACGCCAAGGGCGAGATCGACGGTATAACGATACTGTTTGACAGTAACAAAAAGACTGAAGAGTTCATCAAGAACGTGACCTCAGACCTAACAACAGTCTACGGCCGTGCAACACGCAAGTTCAGCGGCAGTGTAAACGTCCAGGTCGGAGACGCGACCTATAACTATTCAACTGCGGATACTACGGTTTATCTCTATGATTCGTCAAAGAGCAGAGACAGTATTTCGGTAGTATCTCCGGCGGATATAGAAATTTACGAGGCAGATAACGAGACAAGACTGTTTGTAAAAATCTATCAGGATACCGTTCAGGAAATGGTTATAGTAAGATAGCACAAAAAAACTGCGGAGGCGCCCGGTGCGCTTCCGCAGCTGCTTATTCACCGACGCCGACGTTGGCAGTCGGCAGGCTTATCGTCACTCTTGTAAATTTGCCGTACTCGCTCTCTATAACTATCGTGCCGCCGTGGCTTTCTATGATCTCCTTTGCAATAGAAAGCCCCAGCCCGGTGCCGCCCTTTTCACGCGTTCTTGCCCTGTCGACCCTGAAAAAGCGGTCAAAAACATGCTCAAGGTCGGCCTTGGGTATGCCTGCGCCGTCGTCCTCGACTTTAATATACACCTCATTATACATACTACCTGAGGCAATGCTGACATGGCTGCCCTTTCCGCCGTACTTTATAGCGTTTGAAACAATATTGACTATCGCCCTCTCAATCTGTGTGGGATCTGCATACATCTGCGGCAGCTCTCCCATAGGCAGATACACAAGCTCTATATTCTCGCGCTCCGCTTCAAGCGCAAAGCGGCTGACAATCCCCCTCAGCATCTTGTCGATAGAAAATACCTGAGGCTTCATCTCAAATTTTTTAACGTCAAATTTTGACAGATCCAAAAGATTTCTTACAAGGTCGGTCATCTTGTCGCACTCGGCCTCGATCGTAGTCAAAAACTTTTTGGCCATGGCCTTGTCGTCCATATATCCGTTAAGCAGTGTTTCAGTATGCGTTTTTATAATAAACAGCGGGGTTTTAAGCTCATGCGACACCTCGGCAACAAACTCGCGCCGCGCAATCTCCAGATTGAACTGCTCTGTAAAATCCTCAAACACACACACGACCCCGGCCGTTTTCTCATTGTCCATCTTAAACGGCACAAAATATATACGTATGTGCTTACCCTTATATGTTATATCACGTATTTTGGACGCATATTTATCAAGATACAAAAATTCCGCCATGCACACCCCGGCGCCGATCTGCTCAAAGAACAAATCAAAATCGTCCGGATCCTCTCCGTCAAGCTCCAGCAGCTCCGATGCGGCCGGATTGATATGTATCAGCTGCCCCTCGGCGTCAAACGCCATGATTCCGTTTGTAATATGCTCTAAGATCACATCGACCTTATGCTTCTCCGCACCTATCTGGCTTATCGTGCGGCTCATAACACTGCCCATATGGTTAAAGGCTTTAGATAACGCTCCGATCTCGTCAGTCCGGTTAAGCTCGGACGGCAAATCGTAAACGCCACGCGCAAAGCTGTCGGCACGTCTTGACAGCTTGCGCAGCGGTGCGGTAACATATCTCGAAACATATATTCCTGTCAAAGCGGCAATTGCCAGCCCGGCGGCCATTACCCAAAAGAATACCCATCCGACCGTACCGGTTATCTCTCTCAGCTCAGCTTTATTATCGCTGATGTATATTACATAGTCTGCCGCATTTTCACTCAGCGGACGCACATAATAGGCATAGTCCAAAACATCGTCGCCGAGCTGCCGCTCGTTTCCCTTTGTATGCCTCTGCATAGCGGTGCTAAGATTACGGGTCGTACCTATGTTATCATCCCGTCTGTAAGTAGGCGACACTATCTCGCCGGTCGAAGCCAGCAGTATGTAGCAGCGGCGGCCGTCGCCGAGCCCCAAGTCAGCCGTCCTTGACCTGATAAGCTGCTCGATCTCGTACTGCTTGACAAAATCGCGCTTTGAGGTATTCATAATACTCTGAACCTCCTGCGCAAAGCCGCCCTCTGTCACGCTGTCTGCCGCCGCATAAAACCTTGAGCTGTAGGACGATGCTGTAAAATAAAGTGACAGCGTGCCAAAGGCGCCGACCAACAGTGCGGCCATTACCATGAATATTGCTATGATCTTATATTTCAATTTACTTTTAAACATTGCTTTGCTCCATGATTTTATTTGTATTAATTATATCATTATCGCCGGACATATACAAGAATAATTTTCGGATAATTTCTTTCAGCTTGCAAAAACCGACGGATTGGTGTATAATAGTTGTGTAAAGCTGCTCGGTGCAAACAGTATTGGGGTTGATCTTAATGCCGCATTTAGGCGCAAAACCGGGAGCACGGAAACGTGCACGGGATATAGCCGGCATATACGCTGCGGTCTTGACCGCCGCCGCTGCCGTGTATATTTTGATAAAAGCGGGCTTGTTCCGATTCGTCTGCCCGTTTAATGCCGTGACGGGGCTGCGCTGTCCCGGCTGCGGAAACACACGCGCTGTGCTCGCAGTGCTGTCCGGTGATTTTTACGGCGCGTGCTTAAACAACCTGATGTTTTATCCCGAAGCCGCGCTGCTTATATTTTTTATTGTGTATCTGCCATACATCTATATCACGGGACGGCCGTTTTCACGGATTGCAAAGGTGATCCTGACAGCAGGCGCAGTTACTGCCGCCGCATGGTGGATCGTTCGAAACATATTGAATATTTAAGCTGTATATTATTTATTATTAAATCAGAAAGGGTGATAATATTGAGTAAATGTATAAACTGCGGAAATGATATTGCCAATGGGGCGGCGCACTGTCCTGTGTGCGGTGCTCCTGCCGAATCTAATCGCTGCCCCGGGTGCCGGCGGGAACTCTCAGGCAGTGAAAGTTTTTGTCCGGGCTGCGGTGCTCCGCTCAGAGCCGGCGCAGGCGGACAGAACGCCAATGCAGCTCAAAATGCCCGGCCAGTAAATCACACTGCGCCCAAGTCACGGCTTGTTGCCGGGCTCTTGGGAGTGTTTTTGGGCTCGCTCGGCGTACACAGCTTTTACCTCGGCCACACAGGCCGCGGAGTAGCGCAGATCCTCGTGTCGGTCTTTACCTGCGGTATAGGCGGTATCTGGGGATTTATCGAGGGCATCCTTATCCTGTGCCGCAATATAAACGTTGACGCAAGCGGAATGCCGCTTAAAGACGACTGCTAACATAGGGATTAGCGATTAGGGAATAGGGATTAGGACGTGACAGGTTAATCTAACCAAATAACAATTTTTGTTGGTGCAAACATCGGCAGGCGAACGGAGTGAGCGCGGAGGTGCGCAGTCGCGGAATAAGACGCAAATTTTATACTGCATAATCCATTTAATTATAAACTCTCCCACGCCTGCGCGCCTACGAGTTCGCCCTGCGGGCTCACCTGCCGCAGCTTGCATAACGCTTTGCCAAAGCGTTAAACCATAAATTTAGGCAGGAATAAACCCGTTTCAGTCCTAATGCCTAATCCCTCTAATCTCTAATCACTACGTTGAGGAGCAAGAGAGCAGGCGGACGACTTATTTTTTGTAAAAAATAAGTCGGAGCAAAGCGAACTTTGCTCCGACGTGGTGCCGGCGGTGGGACTTGAACCCACACACCCTTGCGGATAACAGATTTTGAGTCTGTCTCGTCTGCCAATTCCGACACACCGGCATTACATTTGACATGTCTATTAATATAACACATCTATTAATAAAAATCAATACTTTTTTTAAATTAATTTTAACAATTTCCTAAAGTATGTTCCCGGCACAGGTATTATGCGTAAAGCAGTCTTAAAGATAAAAGCGCGGTTATCACCGCCACTTTTTATTTTGTACTACAAATATATATAATAGTATTACATTAATATAAAAATATAAT
>DXIJ01000084.1 GCA_019112945.1 Candidatus Monoglobus merdigallinarum
ACTGTCGCTCAAGAACCTTGCCGCCATGCTTGCGGTTATTCTTGCTGTAGACGGAATGTCGGTCGTGGATTTTAAGCTGAGGGAAAAGATAAGGAGCGGATATATAAGGGCCTTGATATATGTATCGGCGCTTACTGTTGGATATTTTATGCTGTCAATAATATTTTATGTGCTGATGTTTTTGGGAATGCTGGACGCAAATATTGACATGCGTATGTTAAAGAGGGTTGGTGGTAACCGATGAAAGACAGTGCTAAGAATTTCACGGTCTCGGAAATGAGGATCGGTTTTTTCAGTAATTTAATAGGGTGTTTGGTTATTTTCGTGTTCAGCGTGCTGATGATAATAGTCGGCAGGAGCGCTGAATATGATGTGTCCGTGCTTGGCTTTATAGGCGTTTTGGTTTCTGTTTGCCTATTCCTGTACGGCATAATTACGTTTAAGTTCAGGAGCAGAAATTTTTACCGCTATATCCAAAGCTATGCGTTTTGTCTGGACGCAGTAACGCGTGCTTCTGTTGAGACTTTTGTCAATCCGATAGTTGTGATAAAGGATGACGGAGAGATAATATGGAGCAATGAGCACTTCTTGAGCATGATAGGCAGGAGCTCGCACTACGGTGAATATATTCAGGATCTGTTCAATAATTTGTCTATTGATAAATATGTTGAAAGCAGCGAAAATGTGGTTGATGATTTTGAATACGGCGGCAGAAGCTATATTATAAACGGACGGGCTGTGAAGTCCGAATATATGCAGGATACCTTGGTTGGGCTTTATTTTGTTGATGTTACCGAAATAAATAAAATAAAGCAGGAATTTGAAGATAAACAATGCGTTCAGTGCCTGGTCGTGATAGATAACTATGACGAGGTCATAAAGGAGACGCCGAATTCAAACCACGGCGCGCTGATGGGTGAGATAGAAAGATGCGTAAACGCCTGGGTCGCAATGGGCAGCGGAGTTTCAAGGCGGTATGAGAGAGAAAAGTTTTTGGTGATGTTTCACAATAAGGAATACAATGACATTATCGAAAAAGAAAAATATAAGGTGCTGAATGAGGTAAGAAATATCAATTTGGAAAACAAGATACCTGTCACACTGAGTATCGGAACCGGACGCGGCGGAGCGACGCTTGAAGAAAACAACAGAATGGCGAACCTGGCTCTTGAAATGGCTCTTGGGCGCGGCGGCGACCAGGTCGTTGTTAAGTCCCCCGATTCATATAAGTTTTTCGGTGCAAAGTCGAGAGAGGTCGAAAAGAGCACAAAGGTAAAGGCGCGCGTTATGGCGCATGCGCTGCGCGAGGCTATCGACCAGGCTTCAAACATAATCATAATGGGACATAAAAACAGCGATATGGATTGCCTCGGCGCGGCGATCGGTCTTTATCAGGCGATCAGGAGCCGTAATGCCGATGCATATATTGCGATCAAGAAGAATGCGACAAACGCTTCCCTGCTGCTTAATAATTTTGTTGATGAGCCCAAATATGCCAACAACATAATATCCGGCGAGAGGGCTTTATCGCTGATGGACAGGCAGAGCCTTGTTATAGTAGTTGATACTCACAGGAGAAGTATGGTTGAGTTTGCCGAGGTATTGGACAATTCAAAATCCATTGTCCTTATCGACCATCACAGACGCGCCGAGGACTTTATCAGCAATGCCATACTTACCTATCATGAGCCGTATGCATCTTCAACGTGCGAGATGGTAACGGAAATATTGCAGTATATTCAGGACAACCCCAAGATCGGCATTAAGGAGGCAGAGGCGCTGTATGCGGGAATCTTTCTTGATACAAAGGGCTTCACATTCAAGACCGGCGTAAGGACCTTTGAAGCCGCTGCATACTTAAGACGTATGGGAGTTGACCCGGTTCATGTGCGCAGGCTGTTTAAGAGCGATTTAAAGGATTGTATCAGATTATCCAAGGTCATCAGCAGCGCTAAAGTGTATCGGGACAATATTGCGGTTGTGGTATGCGAAGATACGGGCAAGGATCTGCAGGTCCTTGTTGCTAAGGCAGCAGACGAGCTGCTTAACGTTGCGGGAATAGAAGCGTCGTTTGTTATAGCAAAACTTGGGCATAAGATAATAATAAGCGGCCGTTCGCTTGAGACGGTCAACGTGCAGCTGATACTTGAGCGTTTGGGCGGCGGAGGCCATATAACTATTGCCGGGGCGCAGCTTTCGAATCAGGACATCGATATCGCGCTCGGTCAGCTTTATAAGGCGATCGATGATGTCCTTGATGAGAGGGAATAAAGCTGACGCTTTGTAAAAAGCATTCAATCAAAATATAAAGAAAGGAGGGTAGTATGGCATAGGAGCCATACTGCCGAAGAATATGAAAGTAATATTAACTCAAGATGTAAAGTCACAGGGGAAAAAGGGTGATTTGATAAACGTAAGCGACGGGTACGCAAATAACTTTTTGCTGAAAAAGGGACTTGCCAAGCCCGCGACAAAGCAGGCTATAAATGAGCTTGAGGGTAAAAAAGGCGCAGAGCAGTACAGACGCAATCAAGAGGAGCTTAAAGCTAAGAACATAGCCGAGAGAATGAAAGAGATGACGGTTGAGCTCACGGCAAAGGCCGGCAAGGAGGGCAAGCTGTTCGGCTCTATTACCTCTAAGGACGTTGCAAAGGCGCTGAAAGAGCAGTACAATATTGATGTTGACAAGCGGAAGATCGATTTGCCGGACGGTATAAAATCGTGCGGCATAAGAGAGGTGAACGTCTCGCTGTATACAGGCGTTGTAGGAACCTTTAAGGTCAAGGTTACCGAGGCGGTCTGATACACCTTGCATTCTATCTAAAAAGGAGGCGGGATTTAAATGAGTGAGCTTGATGAAATAACGGGCGGCAGCGCGGAGCCTTACAACGATCCTGCCGCCGAATTCAGGACTATGCCGTTCAGCAACGAGGCTGAACAGGCTGTTGTTGCATCAATCATTATAAATCGGGAGATCATTCCGGATGTTGTCGGCATAATTTCAGCATCGGACTTTTATATTGACAGGCATCGGGAGCTGTTTGAGACAGTTGTTGAGCTGTTTAACCGCGGCGTCGAGATAAACTATGTTTCGCTTAAAGAAGCCTTGGAAAAGAGGGGCTCTCTCGAGAGCGTAGGCGGTTTGGAGTTTGTGTTTAGGTTAATGGACTTAGTGCCTGCCACAGACCGCAGCAGTGTTACGCATTATTCCGAAATTGTCCGGGAAAAGTCTGAGCTCAGGCGTCTTATTGCCATGTCTGAAAAGATTTCCAAACGCTGTTACACGGCGGAGGATGATGTTGACGATATAATCAGCGATGCAGAGCAGGAAATAATCAATGTTACCAAGAACCGCAACGCAACGGGGCTGACGCATATTTCAGTTTTTCTGAATGAAAGCGTGAGCAAAATCGAACAGCTGGCTGACGCCAAAGAGGCGGTTACGGGTCTGACGACAGGCTTTGCGGATATCGACCGCAGAACTGCCGGGCTTCATCCGGCTGAATTTATTCTGATTGCAGCGCGCCCGGGCATGGGAAAGACCTCGCTTGCGCTGAATATCGCTCAGAACGCCGCGATCATTGATAATGCAACCGTTGCTATCTTCAGTCTTGAAATGCCGGGGATACAGATAGCTAACCGAATGCTGTCCTCACAGGCTTCCGTAAGCGCAGAACGCATAAAGCGCGGCGACCTGAAAGAGGATGACTGGCCGGAGCTCGGTGAAGCGTTGGCCGCGCTGGTCGGCACAAATATTTATATCGATGATGATTCGAGCATTACAGCGCGTGAACTCAGCGCAAAGTGCAAAAAGCTGAAGCTGGAAAAGGGGCTTGATCTGGTGATAGTTGACTATCTGCAGCTGATGAGCTCCGGTACCAAAGCCGGAAACCGGCAGCAGGAGGTTTCGGATATTTCGAGAATGCTTAAAATCATGGCGAATGATCTGCAGATCCCGGTCATTGCACTGTCTCAGCTCAACCGTTCGGTCGAAAAGAGAGAGGTTAAGGAACCGGTGCTCAGCGATTTGAGAGAGTCGGGTTCAATCGAGCAGGACGCCGATATGGTTTTGTTTCTCTACCGTGAGGGCTATTATAACGAGGACTGCGAGGAACCGAACAAAACAAAGCTGAAGTTTGAAAAGCACAGAAACGGCGAGGTCGGTTATGAGTTCCTGTCGTGGCTTGGTGAATATACAAAATTTGCGAATTGGAGCGGTATACGTGAATAACAGTGCTGAGAGCTTTCCGGATGTGATAACTCAGGTTACGGAAAAGATTGTTGATACAATAAACTCACGCGGGCTGGCAAGGCCGGGGTCGTCAATACTTATCGGAGTGTCGGGCGGAGCGGATTCCGTATGCCTCCTTGACGTGCTGAATAATATTAAAGAAGCAAACGGATTTAAGATATATGCCGCGCATTTGAATCATGGTATTCGCGGGGCGGAGGCCGAGCGCGATGAGATGTTTGTAAAAGGTCTGTGCGAGAGGCTTGGTATCCGGTGCTTTTTCAGGAAAGTGAACATACCGGAGCTTGCAGAGGCAATGAAAATGTCGGAAGAGGAGGCGGGCCGTACGCTGAGGTATGAGTTTTTCAGTGAGGTCTGCAAAGAGAATAATATCGATTTGACAGCAACGGCTCATAATAAAAATGACCAGGCCGAAACAGTGCTTATGAGGATAATCAGAGGCTGCGGACTAAACGGTCTCAGAGGGATAAAGTACAAGCGTGAGGACGGCGTTATAAGGCCGCTGCTTGATGTGTCCAGACAGGAAATCGAGGAGTATATGCGGCAGTCCGGTATCGGATTTATTACAGACAGCACCAACAGCGACCAAAGCTATATGCGCAACAAGATCAGGCATACGCTTTTGCCTATGCTGGAGAGTGAGTTTAATCCCGAGGTGATATCTGCACTGTCAGGCATGACTGCAAATATCGAGCAGGACGCTGATTTTATCGATAAGTATTCCGCCCGGCTGTACAGCAGGCTGAGCCCGCCCGCAAAGCGGGATAAATACAGGGCGCTGCATATTGCCTCATTAAAACTTGTTGAGAGCAAAAGCATTATCTCGAGAATGATAATCCTGTGCGCCAGGGATGAAATGGGCAGCGGTTATGCCCTTGAAAAAAAGCATATAGATGAGATATTGCGTATGCTTGACCGCAGCGATACCGCTTCCGTTGACCTGCCGCGGGGGCTTAGGGTGACCGTGCGTTACGGCTGGCTTGAGTTTATGAATCTCCGCGGCTCCGGCTCCAGATTAAATTCTCGTGACAATAACGGGTTTTGCATTGAAGTTTGCGGAGATAAGCTGTATAATATAGATGAGATCGGAATATGTATAAATATGTTTATTACAGATGCCGATACGTTCAGCAGGTCCCGGTCAGAGGGGGACGTCGGCCTTGACGCCGACAAACTTGGCGTTAAGAACGCAGAGGATATTAAATTTATTGTCAGAAGCAGGCGTGACGGCGACAGGATAACCCTCTTTAAGAATGGTAATAAGGGAAAGCTGAAAAAGCTGTTTATAGACAAAAAGATACGTGCGGAGGAGAGAGAGCGCATTCCGGTAATGTGTAAAACGGACGGCGAGATAGTTGCTGCGCTGGGCGTCAGGGTCAGTGAAAAGTACAGGCTTTCGCGCAGCAGCAGGAATGTTTTGGCGGTGCATTATGAAAAATATGAAGATTAAAGAGATTTTGATGACAGAAGAGGAGATAAGCGGTATAGTTTCGTGCCTTGCGGACAGAATAAATAACGACTGTAAGAACTGCGATAAGCTGACGGTGATTTGTGTTTTAAAGGGCGCAGCGGTATTTGCTTCAGACCTTATCAGAAAGCTTTCGGTTCCGGATGTTAAAGTGTGCTTCATAAAGGCGGAGAGCTACGGGAGCGCAGTCGAAAGCAGCGGAAGCGTTAAAATCAATTCTTATGAGCCGCTGGAAATTCAAGGCGAGGATGTTTTGATCGTTGAGGATATTGTTGATACCGGACACACCTTGTCTCAGCTGACGGCACAGCTTAAAAAGCTGCGCCCGCGCAGCCTTAAGGTGTGCACAATGTTTGATAAGCCAACGAGACGCTGCACCGAATTTGTTCCCGACTATGCCGGCGCTGAGATACCGAATGAGTTTATTGTCGGCTATGGCTTGGATTTTGATGAAAGATACCGCAACCTGCCGTATGTTGCGGTACTGGATGATTGCACCGAATAAGCTGCCGGAGTTTCAATAACCAAAATGCAGGGAACAGGTATCAGCAAACAGTGATCGGAAATGCGACGGGTTGATTTCTGTCTGAAATTATGTATTTAGCACCGCTGCGCGGCGCTTATTAAACTTAGGCAGGCGAGCCCTGACTGTAGAATTTAAAATAAATTTAGGAGGTCGTTTTTATGAAAAACTTTGCTGAAAATGCCGGTGAGGCCTCAGGCTTTGCCGCACCGTTTATGAAAAAAACAAGTGATTTTTTTACCGGCACGGGTGACAGCGCCCGGCGCTGGTATTTTGGCGAAAAGAAAAAGTATATCAGGCGCCGCAGGATCAGCAGGCTTAAAAAATTTATGCACAGCACTATCGGTGTTATAGTTATCATAGCGGGTATTTTGGCCGCAATGACAGCGTTTGTGCTTGCGCTGAGAGCGTTTATACAAAAGGTCTGCCTGAGTAATCACAAGATTGCGACAGATGAGTGCGCAGCGCAAAGCGGCAGCGCGGAGAATGAACCTGATTCCGATGAGGCGAAGCCGGGCAAAAAAGCGCCGGGTAAAAGGAACGGCGGCTATATAACACTGTAAAACCAGAATTTTAAGTAAAGTGAGGATAAAACATATGGACATTCAAACAAAATTTTCAGACAAGGTCAAGGATCTTGAGGCCTCCGCAATACGTGAGATATTTAAGCTCCTCGGCAAGCCGGGGGTGATTTCGTTTGCGGGCGGCGCTCCGGACCCTGAGCTTTTCCCGTGCGAGGAGCTTGCAAAGGCTGCCTTTAACGTATTAAAGGATCAGGGAAAGATCGCTCTTCAGTACGGCGTTACCGAGGGCTATGCTCCGCTGCGCGATTGGGTGAAAAACCGCCTTGTTTCTCAGGGGATAATCAAGAAAGACGATAATAATGAGACGATAATCGTGAGCGGCGGACAGCAGGGTATTGACCTTGCGGCAAAATCCTTGCTTAATCCCGGCGACGGGGTCGTGTGTGAGCAGCCGAGCTTTATCGGCGGCCTGAACTGCTTCAGGTCATACAATGCAGAGATATACGGCGTGCGCAACGAGAGCGACGGCCTTGATATGGAGGAGCTGGAGGAGCTTTTAAAGCAGCATAAAAACATAAAGATAGTATATACGATAGCCACGTTCCAGAATCCGTCGGGAATAACCATGTCGCTTGAAAAGCGCCGGAAGCTGCTGGAGCTTGCCGATAAATACGATTTTATTATTTTCGAGGACAACCCATACGGCGAGCTCGGATTTTCCGGCGAAACGGTGCCGACCATAAAATCGATGGACAAGAACGACAGAGTGGTTTATTTGGGCTCGTTTTCCAAGATACTGTCGCCCGGCATAAGAGTCGGATTTACCTCGTGCCACAGAGACCTGATGGAAAGAATGATCATCTGCAAGCAGGTTCAGGATGTACATACAAACGTTGTGGCTCAGATGATCATATATGAATATATCAGCAATAACTCGATCGATGAGCATATTAAAAAGCTCAGAGCGGCATACGGCGAAAAGTGCCGGTTTATGTGCGAGTGCATGGACAAGTTCTTCCCGAAGTGTGTAACGCATACGCACCCGGACGGCGGCTTGTTCCTGTTCTGCGATATGCCTGAGGGTTATGACGCCAAAGAGATAATGGCAAAGGCTGTTGAGCGCGGAGTTGCATTTGTGCCCGGCTCTACTACAATGATAGACGACAAAGCGGTGTGCTCATCGTTCAGAATGAACTACTCGACTGCCTCAAAGGCTGAGATCGAAAAGGGTATTAAGATACTCGGAGATTTACTTAAAGAGGAAGTGGGTGAATAGGCTTGGCTGAAAACAGAAAGAGGATTTTAAGCGGGATCCAGCCCTCGGGAGCGCTGACATTGGGCAACTATGTGGGTGCGCTGAGAAATTGGGTAGAGCTGTCAAAGGACGAGAATTACGAGGCATACTTCATGCTTGCGGATATGCACACTATAACCGTCAGGCAGGATCCTAAGGAGTTCAGGAAGAACGCTATGGATCTTCTGGCGCTTTTCATGGCTTCGGGGCTTGATCCCAAGAGGTCTCCCATATTCTTCCAGTCCCATGTGCCGGCTCATGCAATGCTCGGCTGGGTGCTTGTCTGCAATACGTATATGGGTGAGCTTTCAAGAATGACACAGTACAAGGACAAGGCTCAAAAGCACGCTGCCAATCTAAATGCCGGACTGTTCACATATCCGTCGCTGATGGCTGCGGACATTCTGCTGTATCAGGCGGACCTCGTGCCGGTCGGACAGGATCAGAGCCAGCACTTAGAGATAACACGTGACCTTGCCAACAGGTTCAACAACGCCTACAGCCCGACATTTAAGGTGCCGGAGGCTTATATACCAAAGGTCGGAGCGCGTATAATGAGCCTGCAGGATCCGACACAGAAAATGTCAAAATCCGATCCCAACGAGAACGGATATATCCTTTTGCTTGACCCGATAGATAAGATAGTCAAAAAAATCAAAAGGGCTGTCACCGATTCGGGCAGCGAGATAAGGCGCGGCGAGGGCAAAGAGGGAATAGAGAATTTGATGTCGATATACTCGGCAGTGACCAATAAATCAATGGATAATATTGAAGCTGAGTTTGAGGGCATGGGATACGGCGATTTTAAGAGCGCTGTCGCAGAGGCGGTGGTCGAAACTGTCCGTCCTATCCAGGAGAGATATGCCGAGCTGATAAAGAATAAAGACTATTTAAAGCAGGTATATAAGTCGGGAGCGGAAACAGCAGGCCGTACGGCCATGAAAACCGTTTCAAAGGTCTACAGAAAGATCGGATTTATCGAACCGTAGCGCACGGGAGGAACTGAGATGATTTTTGATAATAATATATTTGTGCTGCTTGCGCTTATTGTCGCATTTCTGGTGGCTTTTTCAGCGACGCCGATGGTTATTTCGCTTGCGCATAAGGTCAATGCGATCGATGTACCCAAGGATCCGCGCCGTATCCACAAGAAGCCAACGCCTTTGATGGGCGGATTGGCAATATTTTACGGTTTTATCGTCAGCGTAATATGCTTCGGAACGATCGACCGCGAGGTCATGGGAATATTGATCGGCTGCGTTATAGTTGTGACTACGGGTATAATCGATGATATCAAGGAGATGAAGCCCATAGTCAAGCTGCTGTGCCAGATACTGGCGGCGGCGGTCGTGGTATACTGTGATGTAAGGATCGAGCATTTCGCCAACCCGCTGTCTCAATGGATAGGCGGTCCTTACATAGTTTTGGACTACTGGGCGTCGTGCGCTGTAACTATCTTCTGGATAGTCGGCATATGCAATGCTGTCAACCTGATCGACGGACTTGACGGCTTGGCTGTCGGTGTTTCATCCATAGCGTCTATCGCGATGCTTGTTCTGACTATTCTGAGCCAGAATCTGAACGTTGCTATAATATCGGCAGCTGTTGCGGGTGCGGGATTTGGATTTTTGCCGTACAACTATAACCCTGCCAAGATATTTATGGGCGATACCGGGGCGCTGTTCTTA
Organism: Candidatus Monoglobus merdigallinarum; assembly: GCA_019112945.1. Classification (GTDB taxonomy): domain Bacteria; phylum Bacillota; class Clostridia; order Monoglobales; family Monoglobaceae; genus Monoglobus; species Monoglobus merdigallinarum. The sequence continues at coordinate 9,750 of DXIJ01000084.1, forward strand.
GGCTTTATTTTGAGCTGTATATCAATACAGGGAATGCTGAAAATGTCGGCGGTCATAACCTTTGCGGTACCGGTGCTTATTTTAGGGCTTCCGATTTTTGATACCGCGTTTGCAATAATAAGGCGTGTGCTTACCGGTCACTCGCCTATGCAGGCCGACAGGGGACACCTTCATCACAGGCTGTTGGACATGGGGTTTTCGCAGCGCAGAGTTGTGACTATACTCTACACCTTAACCGCTGTTTTGTGCATGACGGCCGTAGTTATTTCTATCAAGGGATATGTCAGGGGCTTGATCCTTATCTGCTCGGTGCTTGTTATAATACTTGTATCGCTGAAGATAATGGGAGAGCTTAAGGACCCGAGCGAATATATAAGCTATAATGCGGATGAGCAGCTAACGGAGGAGGAAGATTATGACGAAAAAGATTAGGGTCATGACGATTTTCGGAACCAGACCCGAGGCGATAAAAATGGCTCCGCTTGTAAAGGAGCTTGAAAAAAACAGCGAGTATATCGATTCAGTAGTATGTGTGACCGCACAGCACCGCGAAATGCTCGATCAGGTTCTGAGGATTTTTGATATCACACCCGATTATGATCTTAACATAATGCACGAGAGGCAGACGCTTGTAAACATCGCCACCCGTGCGCTTGAGGGGCTTGACGGTATCATGAAAAAGGACAAGCCGGATCTTGTGCTTGTTCACGGTGATACGTCAACGACGTTTGCGGGCAGCCTTGCGGCCTATTATAACCATATTGCCGTCGGGCATGTCGAAGCGGGGCTTAGGACATATGACAAATACTTCCCTTTCCCGGAGGAGATAAACAGACGTATTACCGGCGTTATTGCCGATATGCATTTTGCGCCCACGGTTCGGAATGAGCAAAACCTGCTGTCCGAGGGCACAAAGCCCGAAAATATTTATGTTACGGGCAACACGGTGATCGACGCTCTTAAAACGACTGTCAGAGACGATTACGTATTTTCGGACGACGGGCTTAAATCCGTTGACTGGAACGGCAAAAGAGTTATCGTAATGACGGCGCACAGGCGTGAAAATCTCGGAGAGCCGCTTGAGAACATCTGCCGTGCGGTATTGAGGCTTGTAAACGAATTTGAGGATGTTGAAGTGGTATACCCTGTTCATCTTAACCCGGCTGTAAGGGAGACGGTATACAGTATCCTTGGCGGGAACGGCAGAATAAAGCTGATTGACCCGGTAAATGCCGATGAGCTTCACAATGCCATAAAGCGAGGATTTATGGTGATGACAGATTCCGGCGGGCTCCAGGAGGAGGCTCCGTCACTCGGGAAACCGGTGCTTGTGCTGAGAAACGAGACCGAGAGGCCGGAGGCAGTGGACGCCGGCACCGTTAAAATTGCAGGTGTTGACGAAGACCGCATATATTCTCTGGCTAAAGAACTCCTGGTGAACGCGGAGGAATACAAGAAAATGGCGCGTGCCGTTAATCCATACGGAGACGGACACGCCTCGGAGAGAATAGTTAAAGCTATAATCCAAAACTTTTCAAAATAATAAACAATCCCCTTGGCAGGGAATGACTGCTTTAAATGTCATTCCCAAGCTAAGGGGTTTTGCATGCACTTATGAATATGTCTGTCTGCCGCCCTTTGCGATATGCTTTGAGGCGGAACCGGAATTTACAACTAAGAGCGAATTTTTTTCCCACACCCGCGTAAGGTACAGTATCAGCAGCACCAGTGCCGACAGACCGTTGCTGACGACGACCGAGTACCATATGCTTTCAACTGCCATGTGCAGGATATTTTGGCAGAAGAATATCGTCATAAATCTGAACACCCACAGCCTTGCCGCCTCCACCATCATGGTGATCTTTGTCTTGCCTGTTCCGTTCAGAAGTCCGACCGTACAGTTATATATACTGTTGGTGAAGCACCAGAATGCCATTATTGAAATAAAATCGACCGCCATAGGCAGAACTTCGGCATCTGATGTGAAGATATGTGCGATAAATGCTGCAACCGGAGTGCGCGAAAGTATTATGCCCAAGGTAAAGAGCAGACCCATTCCTATGATAACAGCGCATTTGTAGCCTGTAACGGCACGTTTCGTGTTTCCTGCGCCTATGTTCTGGCCGACAATAGTAGCGGTTGCCGAGCCGAGCGCGTTTGCCGGGAGCGTAATAAGCCCGTTTATCTTGTTTCCTACACCGTAGGCCGCCATAGCTGATGAGCCGAAAGCGTATACGCTTTTGGACATAAGTACAAAACCGAACTGCATAGCGCTGTTTCCGATTGCCGTCGGCAGGCCGAGCGTAACAATGCGCTTGATTTTTTTGATATTCGGTCTCATAAATTTAAGCCTTAAATATATACTTTTGTTTTTGTTTGTAAGGACTGCAAGCGCGATTGCGGCACAGGGAACCTTTGCAAGCAGAGTAGCCAAAGCCGCGCCTCCTATGCCCATGTTAAACGTTATCATAAAGAGAGGATCGAGAATCATATTCAGAATAATTCCAAGCAGGTTTAAAAGCATCGGAAAAACCGTGTTGCCCTGCGACTGACTCACCGCACCGAAAATATTAATAATAAACAGGAACGGTGTGTCCAAAACGACTATTCGCAGATAAATGTTCCCCAGTGTATAAATCTCTCCGTTTGCGCCCATCCATGAAGTCAAAAGCGGTGTCACCGCGGACAGTGCAGCAGCACTGAAAACAGAGAATATCATTGCGCATAAAAAAAGCTGATTTGCCATAAGTTTGGCACTGCGCACTCTGTTTGCTCCTATGTACTGAGCGAGCAGAATTGACCCGGCCATGGTGATACCCTGCCCAAAGCCCATTACAGTGCTTTGTATCGGTGAAACCATTGAGATTGCCGCCTGGGGCACTGTGCCTATCTTGCCGAGCCAGTATGTGTCAGTCAGGTTATACATGTTTTGAAGAAAGTTTGTTATTATTATCGGATCAGACAGCATTAAAAGCGCATGGATAATATTTCCGTTAGTGAGCATATCTCTGTTGTTCTTAAACGATAATAATCTTTTCAGATGTTCCAAAAATAAAACCTCCTTTTAAAAATCTTTTAAAATTATAGAGCATATATTCCTGACTTTCTATAAATTTTTTGTGTGATTTAAAAAAAATCTTTATTTTTTTGCCATA
>DXIJ01000085.1 GCA_019112945.1 Candidatus Monoglobus merdigallinarum
TATCAACGCTGGTAAGCCCTATACCGCGCTTTGGCTCATTTATAATACGCCTAAGTGCAACGTCATCGTCATGATTGGCGATAAGCCTCAGGTAAGAGCTGATATCCTTTATCTCTTTGCGGTCATAAAACCTCAGTCCGCCCAGCACCTTATACGGTATTGCGTTTCTGAGCAATGTATCCTCGATGACACGCGACTGCGCATTGACGCGGTATAAAATCACGGTATCACTCAGCTTTGTATTAAGTCTTGCAATATTGTCTGCAACGTCCTGCGCCTCGCTGTGCTCATTATCCGCAATATAGAGACTTATTTTCTCTCCGCCGGTGTTCGACGTCCACAGCTCTTTACCCTTGCGCCCGTCATTGTGCTTGATAACACTGTTTGCAGCGTCAAGAATATACTGTGTTGACCGGTAATTCTCTTCAAGCTTTATCACGGTGCAGTTTGAAAATTCCTGCTCAAATCCTAAAATATTCTGTATATCCGCCCCGCGGAACTTGTATATACTCTGATCATCATCGCCCACAACGCAGAGATTTTTATGCTTTCCGGCAAGCAGACTTATCAATTTGTACTGAGCGTGATTTGTATCCTGATACTCATCGACCAGTATGTATCTGTACTTGTTCTGATAATATTCAAGAACATCAGGGTTTTCCTCAAATAGCCGGACAGAGCATGCTATCAAATCGTCAAAGTCCAGAGCATTGCTGCTTTTGAGCTTTTTTTGATACAAACTATAGATATCGCCTACTGACTTTAAATAATAGTCACCGCCAAGATGACTTAAATATTCATCAGCCGATATAAGCTTATCCTTTGCCGCACTTATCAGGCTCATCACCTTCCTCGGCGGATACTTCTTATCATCGAGATCAAGCTCCTTTATACACTCCTTGATAACCGTCTGCTGATCTGCGGTGTCATATATTGTAAAGCTTCTTTCAAAGCCTATCCTCTCTATATCGCGTCTCAAAAAACGTACGCACATAGAATGAAAAGTTCCGGCAGCCACATCACGGCCTATATCCCCCAGTCCGTCCGCAAGCCTGGTCTTAAGCTCGCCGGCCGCCTTATTGGTAAAGGTTATGGCAAGGATGTTATACGGCCTGACCGCATCCTCCGATAAAAGGCCTGCAAGCTCCGGGCTTAGCTCATCCACCTCTCCGTCGCGGTACCATTTCAGCATTTCAAGCTCTGCCTCATCTATTCCGTCAGGGATGTTTTTACTGTTATACGCCCGTCCGTATTTTATCAAGTGCGCTATTTTATGTATAATGACCGTCGTCTTCCCGCTGCCGGCGCCGGCAAGCACAAGGATAGGTCCGTCCGTTGTAAAGACTGCCTTTTTTTGTCTGTCGTTTAAATTTTTGTAATCCTTTTCTATTATCTCCCGTCTCAGCTTTAAAAAGTCTATTTTAACCGCTCCTCTCAATTAATTATAGTTCCGCCGCCGATAACAATATCACTGTCTGTCTCATAAAATACCACAGCCTGCCCCGGGGTCACCGCGCGCTGCGGTTCATCAAAAACGACCTCCGCTCTGCCATCGTGCATAGGCGATACTATGCACAGCGCGGGCCGTGCGCTGTAGCGTATCTTGGCAAGAGCTCTAAACGGCTCTGTAAACTCATCTATCGAAATAAAGTTCAGCTTTTCCGCAGTTAGTCTGCCGGAAAACTCACTTCCCGATTCACCGAGAGTTATCTCATTTGTACCGGCGTTTATCTTTGTCACAAACATCGGTCTGCCAAATGCAATACCCAGCCCTTTGCGCTGCCCAATCGTATAGTTGATTATCCCGGAGTGCCTCCCAAGAATGTTCCCGCTTTCATCAACAAAATTGCCCGGAGGCGGTTCATACCCTGTATGCCGCTTTATAAATGACACATAATCGTTATCCGGAATAAAGCAAATCTCCTGGCTGTCACTCTTACCCGCCGTAGATAGCTGCAGCTCTGCGGCAATCTTTCTGACCTCAGTCTTATCGCCGAGACAGCCGAGCGGCATGACGACCGCTTCAAGCTGCCGCTGACTCAGAGTATAGAGAGCATAGGTCTGGTCTTTCCTATCGCTCAATGCTCTTTTGAGCAAAAATCTGCCGCGCACGCCGTCATATTCTACCTTTGCATAGTGCCCGGTAGCAATATATTTTGCTCCGTGCGCGTTTGCCCACTTTAGCATAAGGCCAAATTTCATATTCTTATTGCAGACAATACACGGATTCGGTGTTCTCGCCTGCTTGTACTCATTAACAAAATAGTCAATAACAATGCGGCTGAAATCTTCTTTAAAATCGCATACATAATGCTCGATGCCAAGTCTTTCGGCAACGCGCGCTGCATCCTCTGCCTCGGCACTGTTACCGCCGCCGAGCAGCTGCATTGTTAGCCCCACAACATCATAGCCCTGCTGCTTTAAAACAGCGGCGGCAACGCTGCTGTCCACTCCGCCCGACATTCCGATAACTATCTTTTCTCCCATATCAACCAATCCTTTTAAGAATTATCCGCACCGAACTTTTTCGACTCCTGAACAGCCATTCTGTCGCACTCCTCGTTTTCACGCATGCCACTGTGGCCCTTGACCCAGTTAAAGCTAACCTCGTGCATACCAATAAGGCTTAACAGCTGTTCCCATAAATCGGCGTTCAGCGCTTTTTCTTTCTTGTTTCTCATCCAGTTATTCTGCTTCCACCTCTCAGCCCAGCCAAGATTGACTGCATCAACTATGTATTTTGAATCACAATATACTTCCACAACGCATCTTTGCTTCAAGGCCTTAAATCCCTCTATCACCGCGGTAAGCTCCATGCGGTTATTAGTAGTGCTCTCCGCCCCGCCTGAGAGTTTTTTTTCATACTCACCATAACGTAAAATAGTACCAAAACCGCCGGGACCGGGGTTCCCGCTGCACGCTCCGTCCGTATACATCTCTACTTTTTTTAATTCTTCCATAAAACCTTCTCCGTCTAATCATAAAGTATTGCCGGCAGAGCCTTAACAGTATATTATCATAAATGCTCACCGATATCAATATAAATCACATAAAAATATAGTATGTATTTTTCAACCTGCAAGACGGATAAATATAGTTATTGCGATTTTTTGATATATATGATATACTATTTTATTATTAAGCGGGGTGAGATTGATGAGAAGAAAAGACCGTGAAGTAACAGACATAAACGAGATCAAAGATATATTAAGCAAAGCTGAGGTGCTGCGCCTTGCTCTAAACAACGGTGAGTACCCATATATTCTGCCCGTAAATTTTGGATTTAAGGCGGACGGAGAGAAGATTACGCTATTTTTTCACGGCTCAAATAAAGGAACAAAGCATGACATAATAAAAAATGATGCTCATGCCGCATTTGAGGTGGACTGCGGTCATATGTTGATAAAGCCCTCCGGTGATATATCCTGCACCGCAAGCTATACATACGAGAGCGTGATCGGCCATGGGGTAGTAAAAAAGGCTTCTGATGAGGAAAAAGGACCTCTGCTTTCCGCCCTGTTGCATCACTACGGACTCCCTGCGTCCAATCTCAGCCCTGAGCATCTTAAAAATACGACTGTTTATAAAATTGAGGTTAAAAGCTGTACCGCAAAACGCAGAAAAGCCTAACCCTTGATAAAACCAAAACATAAATATATCACCCGCTCAAAAAAAACAAGAGGGCTGCCCATACTTTGGGTGCCCTCTTTTAAGTTTAAGCATTCTATTTTACACTGATTATGCCCGCCGGTTTTATTATTTTTAATTTCATTACAAAATTTTAGCAAGTTATTCTGCAAGAAGCCCTGTCATCCATTCAGAAGACGGCATCCACGAACGCTCACTGTACTCAGCGCCTGCAACCGTATCGAGGTTTTCAATAGTAATTCCGCCTCCTGATACCATATCCTGAGTGACCAGATATGCGGGCAGCTCAAGCCAGTCTGCGGTCTCTCCGGTCATAGGATCTACTATTTTTTCGTATTCACCGGTTAACTCAAGAGCAAGCACACGCATTCCAAATTCTCCGTTATTATACCAGTTCGTGGTTGCGCATGCTTTCCACGGCGATCCGGACTGTGCCATCTTTTCAATATCAGCATTGCAAATATCTACGCTAACCATGGGTATATTGTATCCGCTATCGGTCAAAGCTGCATATACGCCTGCGGCATACAGATCATAGCAGCACCAGACAGCATCGATATCGCCGTCACTGTATTTTGCCAGCGCCGCTGCAGCAGTTTCAGTCATTGAAGCCTCTGCGTCAGTAAGATCTGATGGCGCTATCGTCTCGACCGTTCTTATGAGCCCCTCCTGTTCATACCTTGAATACCCCTCCTCTCGGCGGTCAAAGGCAGACAGATAATCAGGCCCTGCCCATACCTTTAGAATGTTGACAGGTTCGCCTGCAGCAATCTTCTCAGGATACAAAGTTTCAGTGATATATTCAAGCAGAAGTTCTGACAGGTTTGCATCTTGCTGAAAGAACTGTGTCACACCGTCGATTTTCTGAGTTTGTCCCTCGCCGTCTTCAAATAAAGTGTCAAATGTAACAATCTTTAAATCAGGATACTGCTGCAAAATCTCTGTTAGAAATGTATACGAATAATCCTTGCCGCCGTGACTCAGCAACAGTCCGTCATAGCCGTCTGCGGCACATTGTGCGATCGTATCCTGCCACTCACTGTCAGAGCCGCCGCAGAAAAACGCCTGATATTCCATACCAAGGCTGTTAGCCGTTTTCTCTGCCGCCTCTGACCACGTTTCGAAAATATCGGACGGTGCCATCTGCATTATGTATGCAACCCTCTTGCCGGATACCTCAGACTCAGGGCTCTGCGTGTTCTGTGCATAATCCTGCGCACCGCTGCAGCCGGCCAGTGATATTGCCATAAGTATTGTTAAACAAAATATAACTATTCTTTTCATATTAGATCCCTCTCTATTTACTTGTAATTCTATTTTGAGCCGTTTTCAAATTTCAGACCGATCAACACCAAACCACGGGCGCATAATCAACGCAGCTGGAATATCCACCTGCCGGCGTTGGCCGGTTGTCCGTGCGAAAAACGTTTACCGCAAGCTTTCCGTACAAAAACACCCGCCTGCCGACAATATCAATGCCAAATAAAAGTAATTATTTTAACAAATCACACTTTATGTTTTCCGGGCTGTTAGGTAAACCGGCAATGGCCTCGTTAAGTATTGCTTCACGGCGGGACGGATCAACATCCATGCCTTCAATAATATACGGAACACATTCATTTATCCCAAGCATTGCCCCCAATGCCTTGACATACTCAAATCCCAAATGCTTCTTTCCGACATATCCACCGCAGGTCGAAAAGTACAGTATACGGTTTGCTTTGCAGTATCCAAGGCAGCGGCCTTGCTCGTCATACCCGAAAGTCAAGCCGCTTACGGTCACATGCTCAAAATATATCTTTAAAAGCGCGGGAAACGACAAATACCAAAATGGCGCAGCTATCAATATTTCATCGGCACTGCGAAACTGATGTGCCAAATGAAACATTGCGTGGTCAAAATTTCTTTCGGCACACAGCGCCTCCCTCTTTTGCAGCGCTTCACTATTAAGCGGTGCCATTACCAGCTTTGACAGCTCAATATACTGTACATCTTTTACAGACCGTTTCTGCAAATATGCTCTATAATATCTTCTTGTTGCTGAA
>DXIJ01000012.1 GCA_019112945.1 Candidatus Monoglobus merdigallinarum
CTGCATTTAATGGGATGTTTTAATTTTTTGAGCACATTAAAAGCAAATATCGTCAAGTTTTTTTGCCCTTGAACGCTCTGGGCGATTTTTTTACACCCCCATTTTTCTATACAGTGAAATCCATATATTCCCTGCCGTTCAAATTCTTCCACAGAAACATATTATTTTCAAAGGTCATATATGAATGAGCACTGTCCTCCTTGGGTATTGACACAGAGCCGGGATTTAAATAGGTATACCCGTCCTGCTCAGAAATTTTAGGGACATGTGTATGCCCGCACATAAGTATATCTCCTCGGCTCAGCGGCGGCGGATTGTCTGCGCCGAACTTATGGCCGTGCGACATATACATCATGCGGTCTCCGATATAAATCACCGCATAGTCGGCCAATATCGGAAAGTTTAAGACCATTTGATCGACCTCTGTGTCACAGTTGCCGCGGACGCACAGCAGCTTGTCCGCAGCAGCATTTAACATCTTTATGACCTCTTTAGGATCATAATCCCTGGGGAGATCATTCCTCGGGCCGTGATACAGTATATCACCAAGCAAAACAAGCCTGTCTGCCGATTCTCTCTCAAAAGCCTCGAGCATTTTTTTGCAGTAGTATGCCGAGCCGTGTATGTCACTGGCAATCATTATTTTCAAAGAGCGTACCTCCTAATATAATATTATCACTCTTATTATAAACCAATCCCGGCAGTAAATCAAGTGCTGATACTATTTGCGGTAATACACCCGCGCTTCATACGGCATCAGGCTCTTGCCCGAATGCTCATAGTTTCCCAGCAGCTGTGTATATCCTCCGGCGGCGCTGTCGTTCCAACTGATCTCATCTCCCGACATATTGCATATTACAAGCAGCTCCTCGCCTTGGTACTGCCTCTTATACATAAACAGCCGGCTGTCCGGAACACCCACAGGGATAAATTCACCGTCGCTTATTACATTATATTCTTTTCTGAGGCCGACCAGTTTTTTATAAAAGTTTATCACAGAGCTTTCGGACTTTAAATCAGCCTCTGCATTTATTTCCTTAAAGTTCTCTGCTGCGGATATCCACGGCTCTGCCGAAGAAAATCCCGCATTCTCACCGCTGCTCCACTGCACCGGCGTTCTTCCGTTATCTCTTGACTTTGCCGCAAGAATATTTAAGGCGTCCTGCCTCGAGGTTCCGTTTTCAAGCATTATCTTATAGTAATTCAGGCTCTCAACATCCCGGTAACTCGAGATATCATTAAAGTCTGCGTTCGTCATGCCGAACTCTTCACCTTGATAGATGTACGGCGTTCCGCGCAGCATATGGATCATTACCGCAAGCATTTTTGCGGATTCGCATCTGTACCGGCGGTCATCTCCAAACCGGCTGACAGCTCTCGGCTGGTCGTGATTACACAGGAACACAGCATTCCAGCCGCCGCCCTGCTGCATCCCCAGCTGCCAGGACACCAGCAGCTCTTTGAGCTTGTTAAAATCAGGCTTCATAAGCGTCCACTTGTCGCCGTTTACGTAATCGACTTTAAGATGATGAAAGCTGAAGCACATAGAAAGCTCCTTTTCCGCCGGATTTGAATATCTTATACAGTTGTCAATAGAGGTTGACGACATTTCGCCTACCGTCAGCATTTCCGAAATCCCGCTGTCTCCGATAAGCTCCTTTAGAAATTCGTGCATTTTTGCTCCATCAGTATAAAAGCGGCGGCCGTCTCCCTCAAAGTCATTTTCAAACACGTCGGGCTTGGATACAAGGTTTATAACGTCAAAGCGGAAGCCCTTTACGCCCTTGTCCTTCCAAAACCTTAATATATCTTTAAGCTCTTCGCGCACTTCGGGATTGTTCCAGTTCAGATCCGCCTGAGTTACATCAAACAAATGCAGGTACCATTTTTTAAGCTGCGGAACATATTCCCATGCGCTGCCGCCGAATTTGGACGCCCAGTTTGTGGGCGGAGCGTCAGGCTCTCCGTCAACAAAATAGTAGTAGTCCATATACTTCTTCTCGCCCTCAAGAGCCTTTTTGAACCACTCATGCTCAGTAGATGTATGGTTAAAAACCATATCAAGCATTATACCGATACCGCGCGCGTCCGCCTCGGATATTAGCCTTTCAAAATCGCGCATACTTCCGAACACCGGGTCAATGCTCATGTAATCTGATATGTCATATCCGTTGTCATTGAGCGGCGAACGGAAAAACGGAGTTATCCAAATATAATCTGTACCGATATTTTTGATATAATCAAGCCTTTCAATTATTCCGCCGATATCTCCTATGCCGTCCCCATTTGAGTCCTTAAACGACTTTATATATATTTGATATACACATGATTTAGAAAAATTTTTCATATTATAACCCTTTCCGCTGATACAGAGCAATATCCGCCTGAAAACAAAAATATATATCCACAGCTCTAATGCGAATGATTAAATACAATTTGCAACAACTGTTTCTCCGACAGCTGCTTCCATACCGGTTTTCAGCTTTACACCGTTGGTTTTGCCTTCTCCCGCAACCACCATCATAGTAACAGTCGGATGACCTGCCGCAATTATCTTATCGGGGTCAAATGTTATCAGTGCGTCACCGGCTTTAACTCTCTGGCCGTCCTCAACATGGCACTCAAAGCCGTCGCCGTGCATGCTTACCGTGTCAAGACCAATATGGAACAGCAGCTCCACACCGTTATCGAGCGTCATTCCGCAGGCATGGAACGAGCCTTGCATTACATTGCATACCTCACCGTCTGCCGGAGCCCTGAGCACATTGTCGGTCGGCTCTATTGCCAGACCGTCACCGAGTATCTTTTCTGCAAACACCTGGTCGGGCACATCTTCGATTTTAATTACCTTACCCGACAAAAATGCCCTAATCTCGCCCTCTTTGTAATCTTTAACAGCTGCGGTCACAGCCGCACCGGGTGTTGCTGCAACTACCGGAACATCCTCGGCTTCAAAAGCCCCCTCAGCAGCCAGCTTCTTTTTGCCGACAATGAACGTCAGAATAAATGGTACGGCAACAGCGATCAGCATACATAGTGCGAAAACCGGAATGTACTGCGGCAATATCGAAAGTATTCCCGGCAGACCTCCAACGCCTATGGCAGCAGCTCTGACGCCAAACGCGACGGATACGATTGCAGCCGCTGAGGAACCTATCATTGCACAGATAAACGGGAAGCCGTATTTAAGATTAACACCGAATATAGCCGGCTCTGTTACGCCCAGGTAACACGATATACATGCAGGGATTGAGACCTCTTTTGCCTTTGCGTCCTTTTTCTGGAGAAAAATCATCGCGAGTACCGCGCTTCCCTGTGCTATATTTGACAGAGCTATCATAGGCCAAAGATTTGTACCGCCGAAATCAGAAATCAGCTGCAAATCGATAGCATTTGACATGTGGTGCAGTCCCGTAATAACGAGCGGTGCATAGAAAAATCCAAATACAGCCGCAAACAGCCAGTTAAACCTTGAAGCCAAACCCGCATTGACAACATTAGATATTGCACTGCCTATTGTCCAGCCGATAGGCCCTAATACGGTGTGCGCAAGTATAACTGCTATCAACAGAGAAAAGAACGGCACTACAATCATTGAAATTACCGAGGGGCATATTTTTCTCAAGCCCTTTTCAAGATATACCAGTGTAAAGCCCGCAAGTATCGCCGGCAGCACCTGCGCCTGATATCCTATCATCTCAACTCTTGCAAATCCAAAATCCCAGAACGGAACATCGGCAGCGGCCGTTGTCGCAACATCATATGCATTAAGCAGCTGCGGCGAAACAAGCGTTATACCAAGAACAATTCCGAGCATTTGCGTTGTTCCCATCTTCTTGGTTATCGACCATACTATGCCGACGGGCAGGAAGTGAAAAATCGCCTCACCTATAAGCCACAAAAACGAATAAACTCCCGACCAGAACTGTGATACTTCAATAAGAGTTTTAGTTCCGTCCTCCAGCATCTTTATCTCACCGATAACGTTTCTGAAGCCGAGGATCAAACCGCCGACGATGATTGCCGGAATAAGCGGCGCGAATATTTCGGCAAGATTGGACATAGCCTTTTGAACAATATTTTGATTTTGCTTTGCAGCATTCTTGACAGCGTCCTTTGAAACACCGTCAATACCGGCAACCTCAGTGAAATCATTGTAATAAGCGCTGACTGTGTTGCCGATGATTACCTGAAACTGACCGGCCTGAGTAAATGTACCCTTGACAGACGGCAGCTTTTCGATTTGTGAAACATCAGCCTTTTTAGGGTCGTTAAGTACGAATCTCATTCGGGTCACGCAATGCGACACGGCCCCGATGTTATCCTTGCCGCCGACCAGCTTTAACAATCTCTCACATTCATCCCTGTACTTTCCCATAATAATT
>DXIJ01000086.1 GCA_019112945.1 Candidatus Monoglobus merdigallinarum
ATAATAGTTTACATAAAATTTATATAGATTTAGCAATTATTTTACAAAATTAACAATGATGTTACAATTTTTGTGAAAACTACATAAATTTGTATTATTTTTTTATGCAAAAAAGCCTTACTGCATTTTTCGTGCAGTAAGGCTTTTGGGATCCTTTTTAAATATAAATTGCGGCCATACCGGTACCTATCATATCCGCCGGAACCTCGCCGACGCGCCAGCTTTCTTCTGTAGTCTCTATGTAGTAGAACTTCACGCCGTCAATTGTGATATTGCCGTTGCCGTAGGTTTGAAGCCCAACTGCCATATGGTTATCGCTGACCAGGAGAACAGTGCCATAGCCCAAAATATTGAGCAGCTTAGCCAAAAGGACCGAGGTGTCCTCACAGTCTCCGCCTTGTTCAAACAGCGTCTCAAACGGATATTTAGGGTATTCCGCAACTCCTTTGTATTCGTAGTCGTCCATGTATTCAAGCGATTGGACAAATGCGGAAACAAAGCCGGCAATTTCATAGTCGGTGTCAAATCCGTTCGATAACGCCATATCCTTTAGAGTGTTTGCCACCAGCGTCAGACCTGTTACATCCGCCGCGTCCCGGGCATATGCGCTGTAGTCGTTTGTTCGCGGCTTTGAGGCGAAGTAGCTGTAATCGTAGTATGATATCTCGAGAGTCATGTTGAACCTTTCATCAGAATAATAAGGATACCTCCATGAAAAGCTGAGCAGCTTGTGAGGCATATTGGGGTTCAGCGCAAAGCTGACCCTGAGGTCGGTATTGACAGCTCTTGAGACCATGGCCGAGACCTCGCAGCGGGTTATTCCGGCATATGGATAAAACGTGCCGTATTCATCATTACCGGTTATAACGCCCGCCTCATAAAGCGACAGTATTTCATGATAATACAGGTTAGAGGGATCAACATCAGGTATAGGCGTTATGTCGTTGATCTTGTTATAGCAGCCGGGCATAGCACGGTACAGCAGTCCGGCAAGCTCTTCACGGGTCGCCGGCATCATATAGGCGTTGCCGCTTTTAAGCTCAGTCACTATTCCCTGTTCGTATGCGTATGAAAGATATGGGATAAACCAGTCAAGCTGTGTACTGGCATCCGGTGCAGCGACGTTGTCTGCTTTAAGGTACTGCGTGGTCTTTGGAGAGCGGTATACGCTGTCGTAATTTTCCGCCCTAAGCTGCGCATTTGCTGCGTGCGTGTAATGAACGGAAGCGCTCTGCGGAGCAAGGGAGACATCCAGCCCCAGCATATCTATCGTGTTGCCGTAATACGAGGCGTTGAGCCGCGCAGCGATCGTAATGGCCTCCGCCAGGGTCAGATTCCCCTCGGGACTGAAAATATTTTGGCTGACGCCGGTCATTATCCCATATTCGTATGCAAACCCGGCATAATAATAATACCAGCTGCCAAACGGGACATCTGTATATGTACTGCTTGAATAATCATTCACTTTCCTGAAGTTTGTCAGAACCTCGGCATATGCGCCAAGACTTCCGCAGCAGATGATGGATAGTGCGAGCAAAAATACCGCAAATTTGATTTTTAGTTTCATTTTAACCAAACACCCTTCTGTTTTTTATCAGTTCTCTCCATCTCCCTCGCTGTCAGATGATTTTTCTTCGTTTTCACTTTTTCTCTCCGAATCCTTTATTAGTGTAACAACTGTTTCATCAATTCGGTGTTCAGCGATTTTGGTGACCCGGATCTTCATATTTCCTATTTGAAGCTCAGGCGTTTCTCCGTCGCCCGGAACGGTTCCCAGCTCATTCAGTATCAGTCCGGCAAAGGTGTTATACTCCTCATCGGGTATCTCTATGCCGAGCTCATCCGCAACATCGTCGATCTCGGCACTGCCGAGAACGACCCATTTGTCATCACAGTCCGGAAGCCTGTATATTTCAAGCTCCTGTTCGGGCACGTCATATTCGCTGTAGAGCTCGCCGACTATTTCCTCTATCAGATCCTCCTGCGTCACTATTCCCATAAAACCGCCGTATTCATCAAGTACAACTCCGAAATGGGTGTTGCTCTTCTGCATCTGTGAAAATACTTCATCGGCCTTTAAGGATTCGGGCACAAAGTACGGTTCTCTAAGTATGCTTCTCAGGTCGCCGTATCTGTTACTGAGCAGAAAGCGGTAAAAATCCCGCGCGTTGAGCACGCCGATAACGTCGTCTATAGAAGCTCCGCACACAGGATAACGTGTATGGTTGGTTTCGTTTATGACCTGCTCCCACTTGTCGGCGCCGTCATTGATCCACAGTACTACCGCATCGGTTCGGTGGGTCATTATATCTTCGATGGGTTTATCGTCAAATTCAAAGATATTATGGATCATTTCCTTTTCATCATCGTCAATAACGCCGCTCTCAGAGCCGATATCAACCATCATGCGTATTTCTTCCTCGGTGACGTCCTCGTCATTTTCGCTGCCGCTTACACCGAAAAGTTTAAAGAAGAATCTTGAAATGATGCTTGGGATGCACACAAACGGCATACATATATAGGTTATAAATATAGAGACAGAGGAGAACGCCAAAGCGATGCTCTCCGAATACTTTCCGGCTATACCCTTTGGTATGAACTCGCCTAAGATCAGATATATGATCGTTGATAGCATAGCAATAATAACAAAGGAAATTATAAACGCCAGGTTAAAATGCATACCAAACCCGTGAAAATACACCGTCATCGGTATAAGATACATAAACGCTGCACAAATACCCGCGGAGAGCAGAAGAAATGCGCTCACAAACTGCATTGAGCTTATAAATGAGCCGGAGCCTCCGTCAAGAAAGTTAAGCAGGCGCGAGGCCTTTTTGCTGCCGCCGTCCGCCAGCTTTTTGAGGCGTGTGTCGTTGATGACTATGGTAGACTGCTCAATACATCTGATCAGCATACTCAGCAGCAGTAAAATAATTAATATTATCCACATAGATCGCACGGGGGGAAGCGTGTCCAAATAAATCATCCTTTCAGCCTTAAAGCTAAAATAATTATACTGTTACAGTATAGCACGGCGGAGGCAAATTGTCAAGATGCCGGGGCTCCTCCTCGGCCGGTGCAAGAAAAAGCGATAAATTTAAAAAAAATACTTGCAATTTATTTAAGTATGATTTATAATAGTTAGAGTGATAATGGTATTTATCACTAACTGCCCGGTACGGATGTTTTCCTTAGGGCAAAGTGCTCTGAGCTATATCAGAGCCGTAAATTTGTTAATTGCTTTAATAGCAATTAAAGTTTTTCATATAATCCATTCACCTAACGAAAGAGCCGGCGCGCTGCGTCGGCTCTTTCAATATAAGTTTTAAGCAGAGGCGTATTATGAATGAATTAAAAATATCTTTAACAAAATTGAAGCCGGGAGATAAATTTTTTGATGAGGCGTATGCGCTGTACAAGGCCTCATTTCCCGAGTGTGAGAGAAGAAGCTCCGAGAGCTTCCTAAAGACGTTTGAGGATGAGCGTTTTCGGCCGTACCTGATACTATCCGGCGGAGAATTTGCCGGGGTATTTTTCTGCTGGGACTTTGGCGGGCTTGAGTACCTCGAGCATTTTGCGGTAGATCCCGGCCTGCGCGGCAGCGGGATCGGAGCGGAGGCGCTGAAAAATTTTGCCGCAGTGTGCAAATGCTTGATGCTGGAGATCGAGGCTCCGTATGACGAGCTCAGCCTCCGGCGAAAGCGGTTTTATGAGCGGTGCGGATTTACGGAAAACCCGTATGTCCACAACCCGCCGCCATACATAAAGGGGCGGCCGCAGCCGGAGCTTATGGTCATGAGTTACGGCGGTGCGGTTTCAAGAGAACTGTTTTCAAGGTTTGAAGTTTGCGTTGCGGACGTTGTCAGCGCTTACAGGGACTGATTTTGTATTCCTAATATAAATTGCTTGAAAAAACTTCGTATATATGATAATATTTATAGCATGAGTTTTAAACAAGAGAGGTGATAAGAGTTGGAAACAGAGTTTTTAATGGGCAACGAAGCGATAGCGTGCGGTGCGATACATTCGGGCGTAAATGTCGTGTGCGGTTATCCGGGTACGCCGTCTACCGAGATACTCGAGACGGTCGCTGCGCGGAACACCGAAAAAGAGATATATGTCGAATGGTCGGTCAACGAAAAGGCTGCGCTTGAGGTCGCAGCCGGAGCGGCGTATGCCGGCGCTTACAGCATGGTCACCATGAAGCAGGTGGGGCTGAATGTCGCCTCCGACCCGCTGATGAGCCTTGCATATGTCGGCATTGAGGGCGCTATGGTGGTAGTTGTAGCCGATGACCCGGGGCCTATCTCGTCACAGACCGAGCAGGATACGCGCACGTTTGCGATGTATTCAAAGCTCCCGGTGTTTGACCCATCAACCCCGCATGAGGCCTACGAAATGGTGCATGACGCATTCGAACTCTCGCACAGGTACAAAACACCGGTGCTGCTGCGGCCGACGACCAGGATATGCCATGCCTGCGCTTCAATAAGTTTCAGAGAAAATATTAAATCAAACGCTCCGGCAGGCTTTGTGAAGGATACTATGCGGTGGGTAATATTCCCCAAAACATCGTTCCTCAACCATAAGCGCGTCGAGGCGAGAAATGCGGAGCTCAGGCATATATTCTCCGAGTATGACGGGAACTTTGTAAGCGGCAGCGGAACGCTCGGCATCGCCGCGTCGGGAGTAAGCTATGCGTACACAAAGGAGGCGCTCAGGCAGTTGGGTGACCCCGAGGTGAAGCTTTTAAAGGTCTCAACGCCGTTCCCGTTCCCCGATGAGCTTGCGGCCGGGTTTATGGACGGGCTTGAAAGGGTTCTGGTCATAGAGGAACTCGACCCGGTTATTGAACGGGCACTTTGTTTTGTCTGCGGAAAGCGCGGGACAGACACTAAAATTCTCGGAAAGGACAGCGGCGATATTGCGCCGGCCGGAGAGAACACGGTCGAGAGCATTATGAGCGCGGCGGCACGCTTTTTGGGTATTAAAAAAGAGCCGCCCGCAAAGATAAATGATATGCCGGAGCTTCCGGTAAGGCCGCCGGTGCTGTGCGCGGGCTGCCCGCACAGAGCGTCTTTTTATGCGGTCAAGAAAGCCGCCGAGGGAAGAAAGGCGGTGTTCAGCGGCGATATAGGCTGCTATACGCTCGGCAATGCCGCGCCTCTTGATATGACGGACACCTGCCTGTGCATGGGCGCGGGGATAACGGTTGCACAGGGGCTTCACAGAGCTGAGCCAGATGCGGTCAATTTTGCGTTCGTGGGCGACAGCACGTTTTTTGCCTCCGGTATAACCGGTGTTGTGAACGCTGTTTATAACCAAACGGATATCATATTGGTCGTGCTCGACAATTCAACAACGGCAATGACGGGACACCAGCCGCACCCGGGAACAGGCCGTACAATGATGGGAGATATCGTAGAAAAGGTCGATATACATAAGCTGCTTGAGGCCTGCGGGGTCAGACGCATAGAAGAGGCAGACCCGTTTGAGCTGAGCCGTGCGGCAGACACGGTAAAGTCGCTTATTGATGATGAGGGCGGTGTGAGAGCGGTGATATTCAAAGCACCGTGCATTGCGCTGTTTAAGCCGGATAAGACCTTTAAAGTGACAGACAGCTGCATAGGCTGCACCTCGTGCATAACCGAGATTGGCTGTCCGGCTGTCGTTTTAAGAGACGGCATGCCGTATATAGAACCGTCTCTGTGCTATGGCTGCGGGCTGTGCGCAAGTGTCTGTCCCGTGTTCGCGATAGAGGGAGGCGATGAATGTGGATAATGGTGTAAATTGCCTGCTTTGCGGAGTCGGCGGTCAGGGAACGGTTCTGGCGTCAAGGCTGATAGCCGCGGCGGCAATGAAAAAAGGGCTCGCTGCCGAGACCGCCGAGACTATAGGCATGGCGCAGCGCGGAGGAAGCGTTGTCAGCCATGTCCGCACAGGAGATGATAAGTTTTCGCCTCTGATACCGCTCGGCACCGCTGACGTTATCATAGGCTTTGAGCCTGCCGAAGCGGTCAGGTGCCTTGGTTGCCTAAGGCCCGGCGGTACGGTGGTGGTAAGCAGCAAGCCCGTGCTTCCCGTAACTGCAAGCCTCGGCGGCGGCAGCTACAGGGATTCAAAAGAAATGATCGACTATCTGAATAAAAAAGTTGAAAAGTTGATAGTCGTGAATACAGATGAGATTTGTGAAAAGTTAGGCAGCCAAAGGGTCGTCAACATGGTGCTGCTCGGTGCAGCGGCAAGAACAGGCGCTTTAGGCATCACTGCCGATGAGATTGAAGAAGTTATGATCGAGAGAATGGACGAGAGATTTCACGAGATCAACAAAAGAGCGCTTCATTGGAATGACTGAAATTTAGAATTACTATGACTGAAATTTCAAATCGGAGTGCAGAGACTTAAATTTTCAGGAGGAGAGAATTAAAAATGAAAATGACGCAAGAACAGTTTGATATCATAAAAGAACAGATAGAGAAGCTGACACAAAGGGACTGCTTCTATAAAAAGAAGTTTGAGGGCATAGATGTTTCCGGCATAAAATGCCAAGAGGATTTTGAAAAGCTCCCGTTTACCTGGAAGGGTGATTTAAGAGAGGCATATCCGCTCGGACTGATGGCGGCGGACGAGGAGAAAATCGTCAGGATACATTCATCTTCCGGCACGACCGGAACGCCCGTTATAATCCCATATACCCAAAAGGACGTTGACGATTGGGCCGAGATGTTTGCGCGCTGCTACAAAATGGCAGGAATAACAAGTTCCGACAGGATCCAGATAACGCCGGGCTACGGTCTGTGGACGGCGGGCATAGGCTTTCAGCTCGGAGCCGAAAGGCTCGGGGCCATGGCTGTGCCGATGGGGCCCGGAAACACCGATAAGCAGCTTCGAATGATGCAGGATATGAAGTCGACTGTCTTGTGTGCAACCTCATCTTATGCGCTGCTGCTGGCAGAGGAGATTGAGCGCAGAGGTATAGGGGACAAGATTTGTCTTAAAAAGGGCGTTATAGGCTCAGAGCGCTGGGGCGAAAAGATGCGCCGCAGGATAGCCAACGAGCTCGGCGTTGAGCTCTATGACATCTACGGCCTGACCGAGGTCTACGGCCCGGGAATAGGCGTCAGCTGCGGCGAAAACTGCGGTATGCATATGTGGGACGATTTTGTTTACTGTGAGGTCGTGAACCCCAAAACCGGAGAGCTTGTGCCCGACGGCGAGATAGGCGAGCTTGTGATAACCACGCTTAAAAAGGAGGGCGCACCGCTTATAAGATACCGCACCCACGACCTTACGCGGATACTTCCGGGCGAGTGCACGTGCGGCTCAAAATATCCGAGGATAGACGTTATCCTCGGCAGAACGGACGATATGGTAAAGGTCAAGGGCGTAAATATCTTCCCGAGCCAGATAGAGGACTTCCTTTCGGGAGTTGACGGAGCGTCAAGCGAGTATCAGGTTATGATAGACCACTTAAACGGCAGGGATATCTTCACGCTGTTTGTGGAGGTCGACAGGGAGGTCGACAAGAGAGAGTTTGAAAAGCGCGTGCTGAGCGGCTTTAAAAACAGGATAGGCATCTCGATAAAGTGTAAGCCGGTTGATATAGGCGACCTGCCGCGCAGCGAGAAAAAGACCGCCAGAATTTATGACAACAGATATTAATTTAACCCGCAGCGTTAATGCCCAAATTTTACACTGAGCAGGGACTGCCGCAGAGCGCAATGCCGTTACTTTTATAAATA
>DXIJ01000087.1 GCA_019112945.1 Candidatus Monoglobus merdigallinarum
AGTAGAATTTTTGACTTCTAAGTGTTGTTACAATACTCGGAGGGAGGGAAGAAAAATGGCAGAAATCAGAGTTAAAGAAAATGAGTCGCTCGACAGTGCTCTTCGCCGCTTTAAGCGTTCATGCGCAAAGGCAGGTGTTTTGTCTGAGGTAAGAAAGAGAGAACATTATGAAAAGCCCAGTGTCAGACGCAAGAAGAAATCAGAGGCTGCAAGAAAGCGCAAGTATTAAACAGCGCCGACTTTAAGCATAATTTTATTGAATATTTCTGTTATTGACATTCCTTGACTTTTGAGGCGTTTGTCTCAATACTGTATTTTGACCGGTATTCTGCCGGCTTTAGAATGTTGATTAGTTTGGATTATTTGGACTGTGGCATGACAGCCTTGCGGTTATACTGTCTGCTTACAGTCCTTTTATTTGATTTTGGGAGAATTTTTATGAGCTGGTTCAGGGATAAATTTAAGCCGGATATGTTTTTGCGCGATATATACCTGCTGGATATTGAAGAATTAAAGAAGCGCGGCATCAAGGCGGTATTATTTGATATAGATAACACCCTCGTTACATATTATGACGAGGTCGCGCCCGCGCATACGATCAAATTTTTCAATGCGCTGCACGAGAGCGGGATACTTACATGCCTTGTTTCGAATAATAATAAAGAGCGTGTTGAGGTGTTTGCAAAATCACTCGGTGAACCTTTTTATTATAAGGCGCTAAAGCCGCGCAGGAAGTTTTTAAAGAGAGCCTGCAGAGAGCTTAATGTCGAGCCGCAGCACGCGGCGCTCGCCGGAGATCAGCTCATAACCGATATCTGCGGCGGTAACCGAATGGGAATGTATACTATTCTGGTTGCGCCCATTTCCGTTAAGGAGGATTGGTTTGTGCATTTAAAGCGCAGTATTGAAAAATATATTTCAAAGGATTGGGACATATGTTAGAGTTTAGGCATGAACAACATGCACTGTTCGGACCTGCGGGAAATTCCGAGGATTTTTACGATGAGGGCAACAGGACGGTTTATCAGGTGCCGGACTGGCTTAAAAAGCACGGCCTTGAGGCCTTTGAATATCAGTGCGGCAGGGGCGTGAAGATATCGGACGACGCGGCCGCAGACTTCGGTAAAATGGCAAAGGAAAAAAATATACGCCTGTCTGTACACGCACCGTACTATATCAGCCTCTCGTCGGTAGAAAAGGAAAAGCGCGATAACAGCATCGACTATATTTTAAGAACGCTCAGAGCCGCAAAGTGTATGGGCGCGGACAGGATAGTTGTCCACTCGGGCTCGTGCGGCAGCATAACGCGCGCCGAGGCGCTCAGGCTGGCGGAGGATACTTTAAGGCGTGCGATAAAGGCGGCGGACGAAAACGGCTTCGGCGATATCAGGATATGCCCCGAGACCATGGGAAAGGTCAAACAGCTCGGAAATATCACAGAGGTAATAAAGCTCTGCCGTATAGATGAAAGAATGCTGCCAACACTTGATTTCGGGCATATCAATGCGCAGTCTCTCGGCAGGTATAACACCAAAGAGGCGGTCGCGGAGATTTTTGACGCTGTTTATGACAAGCTCGGCGCCGAGAGGTGCCGTAATTTCCACGCGCACTATTCAAGAATAGAATATACAAGAGCCGGGGAGAAAAAGCACCGCACTATGGACGAGACCGAGTTTGAGCCGGACTTTGAGCCGATAGCGGAGCTTATCGCGGAAAGAGGCCTGACGCCGAGAATAATCTGCGAATCGGCAGGCACTCAGACAGGAGACGCTGTGAGAATGCAGCAGATGTATAGACTGAGCAGAAAGGCGGTGCGGTATGAATAAAGAATTAAGATTTGATAAATTTGACGCGGCGCTCATAACCTCTCCGCACAACATGAGATATTACAGCGGTTTTTCCGGCGGAGAGGGCTATGTGCTGGCTGTCCCCGGCGGCGGACATATCCTTGTTGATTCAAGATATACGCTTGCGGCAGAGGAGGAGGCGCGCGGCGGCTTTGAGGTGCATGAGTTCAGCGCGGCAAATCCGCTTCACAAGCTGCTGAAAGGGCTTCTTAAAGAGAATAATATAGGTGCTCTGGGCTTTGAAGAAGATTTTATGACCGTGTCTGAGTACAACAGGCTGGCTGAAAGCTTTCCGGGGCTCGTCCCGGCGGCGGCAGAAATAAACAGACCGCGGATGATAAAGACGGATGAGGAGGTCTCTCTTATCGCCCGTGCCGAGCAGATAGGCGTTGACGCATTTAAGAATGCTTTGAAATATGTCAGAGAGGGCGTCAGCGAGCTTGAATTGGCGGCTGAGCTTGAGTATCATATGAAATCGGTCGGTGCGGAAAATACCTCGTTTGATACCATTGTCCTGTTCGGAGAAAGGAGCGCGCTGCCGCACGGGGTGCCGGGCGGCAGAAAGCTCAGGAACGGAGATTTTGTGCTGATGGATTTCGGCTGTGTCTATAAGGGATACTGCTCAGATATGACAAGGACGTTTGCGTTCGGAAGTGCCGGAAGCGAGATGAGAATGGTCTATGAGACGGTAAGACGCGCACAGGAAGCGGGGCTTGAAGCCATACGGGCAGGAGTCAGCGGCGCCGCTGCCGACAGCGCCGCAAGACAGATAATACAAGACTGCGGCTTCGGCAGGTGCTTCGGACACTCATTGGGCCACGGGGTGGGGCTTTGTATACACGAGCAGCCCAATCTTTCCCCGTCCTCAAGCGTTGTGCTTGAGGAAAATATGATAGTCTCATGTGAGCCCGGGATTTACAGGCAGGGCTTCGGAGGAGTAAGAATTGAAGATCTGGTTTGCGTAAAGCAGGACGGCAGCTTAAATCTGACAAATCTTTCAAAGGAGCTGCTTATAATAGAATAATAATGTATATGACCGCCGCGGGGCAGCACGTTTGCCCCGGGCGGTTTTTGCAGCTTTTATCGAAATATGCTGTGCTTTAATGCTGCACATATCATAAATATATGAGTATGATAACTCAGGAGAGTGATGTGTAATGAATGCGTATTTTAAAGGATTTATGCCGAATATGGAAGAATCCGAGACTATAAATGCCTCAGGTGTGAAAGAACCGCCTGTATGGAGAAATCAGACCGAGCCCGGAGAGCCTCCGCAAAGCAGGGTAATAAATGTTGAAAAAACAGCGGAGGAGGACGGGATAAACAGCGCGGCTGAGCCTATGGCGGAGCTGTCCGAAGCGGCCGCCAGCGAAGATGCAGACACGGCCGGCTTGAGCGATACGATTATCAAGTTCAACGGGGCGTTGTCCGACGGTATCAATAATGACAGCGCGGATGAATACAGCGGCAGTGAGACCGGAGACGTTGATTACTCAGACCCGGTGCAGGCGGAGACAAGGTCGATAGAATTTGGCGGCAGCGGCAGCGTTTCAACACCTTACACGGGCAGCGGAACGCTTCTGGTGCAGGTGTTTATGGCGCGCCGGGCCGTTCCGCTTGAAAATGTCAGAGTAACGATAAGGTCCTCTGACGACATGCCGGTCAAGGTAAATGAGATATTATTTACAGATAAGGACGGAAAGACCGCTCCGGTAAGTTTGCCGACGCCGGAGGGAGCATTGTCCCAGCATCCGGAATCAAGCATACAGCCGTATGCGATATATACGGTGACGGCTCAGCTGGACGGATATACTCCGGAGAATGAGATAAAGTTCGTGCCTGTGTTTGACGGCGTCCGGTCGATACAGAATGTTATAATGATACCTAAGCAGGAACAGGGTGTTTGAGCAGGAGGGGTTTTTATGGATCTCGAATTAAAGATTCCTGAAAATATTGTTGTGCATTTGGGTGCACCGGATGATGCTTCGGCACAGAATGTAACAGTGCCGTTTGTTGAGTATATAAAAAATGTCGCTTCAAGCGAAATTTATCCGACATGGCCGGAGAATGCGCTGATAGCCAACATACTGGCTCAGATAACCTTTGCCCTCAACCGTGTGACGATCGAGCATTACCGGAGCCAGGGTTATAACTTTGATATAACAAATCTTGAGGCGTATGACCAGGCCTTTATACCAGGCCGTGATTATTTTGAAAACATAAGCCGTATTGTGGACGATATTTTTAACAGCTATTTGGTAAGAGAGGGAAATTTTAACCCCATATTTCCGAGATATTGCAGCGGAACGACCTCGGTATGTCCCGGCGGTATGTCGCAGTGGGGGACGGTAGAACTGGCGGAGAGCGGGTATTCGCCTATTGAGATTTTGAGGAATTATTACGGAGACGATATTGTGATAGTTGAGAACGCGCCTGTCGCTGATATACCCGAAAGCTATCCGGGAACACCGCTCAGATTCGGCGATATCGGGTTTGAGGTAAAGCGAATGCAGATTCAGCTTAACAGAATATCCAGGAACTATCCGTCAATTCCCAAAATAGCGTACCCCGATGGGTATTTTGACGCTATCACCGAGGACGCTGTCAAGGAATTTCAGAGAGTATTTAACCTGACCCCGGACGGAATAATCGGCAGGGCGACCTGGTATCAGATAAACAGGATATATAACGCGGTCAAAAAGCTGGCGGAGCTTGACGCGGAGGGGATACCTCTTGAATTTGTAAACAGACAGTATCAGGAGCTGCTGCAAAGGGGCGATGAGGATCCTGGCGTTCAGGTCATTCAGTATTATCTCAGGTTTATAGGCACATTTAATGATTTTATTCCGCCGGTGGAGATCGATGGTATATTCGGCCCCGCTACCGAAAATGCAGTCAGGGCGTTTCAGCAGGCTTACGGCCTGCCGGTGGACGGAAAGGTAGATGAGGCGACCTGGAATAAGCTGTATTCGGTATATTATTCGATTTTAAGCGGTTTGCCGCCCGATTACAGCGGCACGGGGATTTTGCCGTTCCAGGGGACTATTCTTTACCGCGGGGCAAGCGGAGACACGGTCAGAACTCTGCAGCAGTATCTTGCGGAGATAGCAAATGTTTATCAAGAGATACCGCAGGTCAGTGTTACCGGCTATTTCGGACCGGAGACCGAACAGGCGGTCATAGCCTATCAAAATCTGTTCGGCCTGCCGCCGAGGGGAACGGTCGGGCCTATAACCTGGGACAGCATAGCTTCACTGTATTCCGATATCGTAAACGGAAATCTCAAAAACAGCGGACAGTACCCGGGGTATGTTATGTCCGAAAGCAGCAGTCAGGGGGGATAAAATGTGGCCAATTTATGATGATAGGAAAAACGTATACGAGCTTCAAATGCTGCTCAGAGAGCTCAGCAAGAATAATAATAAGATAAGGATGATAAATCCGGACGGACTTTATAATTCCGAGACAACAGGGGCGGTCACGGACGTACAGAACGTAAACAACATAAACCCGACCGGTGAGGTGGATTTTGCGACCTGGAAGGCAATAATCAAGCAGTATCTTGATAATATCCACTAATATAGCAACTTAGGGATTAGGGATTAGGAAATAGGGATTAGGATTTAGAACTGATACGGGTATACTCTCGGCTAAAGTTTTTCTTCACCTTAAATTTAAAGGTGAAACGCAAGCTTCAGTCGGTGAGCCTTTAGGCGAACGCGATAGGTGCGCAGACGCGGTAAAGGCAGAAATTTAAGATATTTAATAAGCTATTATGTGCGATTTCCTCTCGCCTGCGCACCTCCGCGCTCACTTCGTTCGCCTACCGATGTTTGCACCAACCAAAATTGTTATTTGGTTAGATAACCCGTCATGTCCTAATCCCTGCGTCAAAGCAAGCTTTGCTTGCTCCGTTTTTGTATGGATACAAAAACTGTCGCCTGCGCCGCTGCTCCTCCTTTTCGCAAAAAGGCACGCTGCGCTACCACCTTTTTGCGATTGCTCCACTGCTGTGATAAAAAGATAGGCAGGAACTAACCCGTCTCAGTCTGTCCTAATTCCTAATCTCTAATCCCTAATCCCTAATCCCTACGTTGACAAATCACAATAGCCGTATTATAATAATCAGACGGGCCCGCATATGTGAAAGAAAAGAGGTTACAGCTTATGAAAAACGGACAGCTCAGCGTCGAAAAAATAGTTAAATGCGGCGTGCTTGCCGCAATTGCATGTGTGCTTACAATGTTCCCCCAAGTACCTACCGGCACGGGCGGGTATGTTCACTTCGGCGACAGCGTTATATGTCTTGCTGCGGCGCTGATGGGGCCGGTCTGCGGGGCAGCGGTCGGAGCCCTGGGGCACTCGATGGCTGACTTATTTAGCGGATATGCCGTTTTTGTGCCGGCAACGTTTATAATCAAGGGAGTTTTGGGCTTTGTACTTGGTAAAATTTTATACGGCAATATAACAAAAAAGCGGTTGATCATAGGCTCCGCCGCATATCTTTTGATAGCAACGCTTGGTTACTTTATTGCCGAGATCCCGCTTTACGGTGTTCAGACGGCGGCGGTCGCGCTTATCTCAACGCCTATCCAGTGTGTTATGGGTTCTGTTGTATCGTACATAGTGATTCCCATTGCCGTAAAGTTTAAGGGCAGATTGGGTTTTAAATAAAGAATTTGCAGCCACGGTGAGGGCTGCAAAATTTTTACTCTATTATTAGTTCTACCGGGCAGTGGTCGGAGCCGAATACCTCTTGGTGGATGGAGGCCGACCTGAGCCGTTCGCTGAGCTTGTTTGAGGTCAAAAAATAGTCTATGCGCCAGCCTGCGTTTTTTTCTCTGGCCTTAAAGCGGTATGACCACCAGGAGTACTCTCCCTCAGCCTCCGGATAAAAGTGCCTGAAGGTGTCGGTATACCCAAGGCTTAAAAGCGCTGTCAGCTGCGAGCGCTCCTCGTCCGTAAAGCCCGCGTTTTTGCGGTTGGTCTTGGGGTTTTTGAGGTCTATCTCCTCGTGTGCGACGTTAAGGTCTCCGCAGATTATAACAGGCTTGTGTTCTTCAAGCCCCTGGATATACTCTCTGAAAGCCTTTTCCCACTCCATGCGGTAGCCGAGCCTTTTAAGCTCCTGCTGAGAGTTTGGAGTATAGCAAGTGATGATATAGTAGTCCTCAAATTCGGCAGTGATGAGCCGTCCCTCGGTATCATGTTCTTCTTTGCCCATTCCAAGGCTTACGGATACAGGTTTTTCCTTTGAAAACAGCGCAACGCCTGAATATCCCTTTTTTTCGGCATAGTTCCAGTATTGGTGATAGCCGTCAAGAAGCGTGTCAAGGTTTACCTGCCCCTTTTGGAGCTTTGTCTCCTGCACACAGAATACGTCGGCATCGGCGGATTTGAAGTACTCCGGGAACCCTTTCTGCATACACGCCCTCAGTCCGTTTACGTTCCATGATATAAACTTTTTCAATTAAGACCCTCCTCGATATTAAAAAATTTAACTCCGTTTTGATATGTTATCTCGGCGAGCTCCTCCGCAGTCACACCTTTTATCTCGGCCATTTTTTCGGCAATGAATTTGACATAGCTGCTGTCGTTCCGCTTTCCTCTGTGCGGTTCGGGCGTCATATAGGGGCTGTCGGTCTCTATCATCAGATTTTCAAGCGGTACCGCTTTAAGAGCCTCTACAGCCTTTTTGGCATTTTTAAAGGTGATAACGCCGGTGAACGATATCATATAGCCCATTTTAACAAATATCTCAGCCGTTTCGGCACTGCCCGAAAAGCAGTGAAGCACTGCCCTTTCTACCTTTTTTTCTTTGAGAACTCTCATAACATCGCCTTTTGAGCGCCTGTCATGAACTATGATAGGGAGGCTGAGCTCCCGGGCGATATCTATCTGCCTTTCAAAGCAGCGTATCTGCTCACTGCGTGAAGGACAGTTGTCATAATAATAGTCTATCCCTATCTCGCCTATAGCTTTCACCCGATTTTCGGACGCGGCAAGTTTTTTGATCGCGTAAAGAGCCTCGTCGTCCGCCTTATCTGCGGATTCCGGGTGAATACCGACAGCCGAATATATAAAACTGTTTGAGCCTGCGATCTCGACAGCTTTTTTTGAGCTTTCAAGGTCGGAGCCGACCTCCATCAAAAGCTCTACTCCGCTTTGCCTTATCTTTTTTATGACCTCATCGCGGTCGGCGTCGAATTGTTTGTCATCAATATGCGCATGTGTGTCAAATAATTTAAGCACCTAAATTACACAGCCTTTCATTTTAAAATGATGTATATCGAATTTTATACTTGATTATAACATAGCGGTATGATATAATCAATTAAAATTTGATATTATTTTTCAAGGGTGATCAAAATGAAAGAATTGAATGAAAAGGGCAGGCTTGCCAAGGAAGCGTCTGTTAAGCTGGCGGCTCTTTCGACTGCTGTCAAGGACAGGGCGCTGCTTGATATCGCGGACGCCATAGTCGCCTCGGCAGATTATATAATAGCTGAGAACCGCAGGGACATTGAGCGCGGTATAGAAAACGGAATGAGCAAGGGGCTTATAGACAGGCTCAGCCTTGACGCCTCAAGAATAGAGGGCATAGCCGAGGGTATAAGACAGATCGCCGCACTCCCCGACCCGGTCGGTGAGACGGTAAGGGGAATAAAGCGTCCGAACGGTTTGAAGATAACGCAGGTCAGGGTGCCGCTCGGCGTTATCGGGATAATATATGAGGCGCGCCCGAATGTTACCGCGGACGCAGCCGGTCTTTGCATAAAGTCGGGCAATGCTGTTATCCTGCGCGGCGGCAAGGAGGCGTTTAACTCCAATATGGCGATAGTTAAGGTCATGCAGGAGGCGGGATATAATGCGGGGCTTCCGGAGGGCTCGATTAACCTTGTGGAGGATACCACCAGAGAGAGCTCTACCGCACTGATGAGGCTTAACGAATATCTCGATGTTATCATACCGAGAGGCGGAGCGGGGCTTATCAAGGCTGTGGTCGAAAACGCGACCGTACCCGCAATAGAGACCGGTACCGGAAACTGCCATGTTTATGTTGACGAGTCGGCGGATCTCGATATGGCGCTTAAAATAATAATAAACGCGAAAACTCAGCGGCCGTCTGTATGCAATGCGGAGGAAAAGCTGCTGGTTCATAAAAATATTGCAGATAAGTTTTTGCCGGAGGTTTTAAAGGAACTGACAGAGCGCGGCGTTGAGATAGTAGGCGATGAATACGTGTGCGGCATATTCCCGCAGGCCGTCCCGGCTGTTGAGCAGGACTGGAGCACGGAGTATCTGGAGCTTAAGATTGGCGTTAAGGTCGTTCGGGATACGGACGAGGCTATATCGCATATCAATAAATACAACAGCGGACATTCAGAGGCTATCGTTACAAGCAATTACCAAAATGCCCAAAGGTTTTTGAGCGAGGTAGACGCTGCCGCGGTCTACGTGAATGCTTCAACAAGGTTTACCGACGGCTTTGAGTTCGGCTTCGGCGCCGAGATAGGGATAAGCACTCAGAAAACTCATGCCCGCGGCCCCATGGGGCTCAGAGAGCTGACCTCGACAAAATATATTATCGAGGGAAGCGGGCAGATAAGATAATCAAGATTGGAGGAAGAAGTATGAGAAAAATAGACACAAAATGCGTTCAGTCGGGCTATCAGCCAAAGAACGGCGAGGCAAGGATTCTGCCGATATACCAGAGCACTACGTTCAAATATAGTTCTACTGAGCAGATGGGGCGGCTGTTTGATTTGGAAGAGTCGGGATATTTTTATACCAGGCTCGCCAACCCCACAAATGACGCGGTGGCGGCAAAGATCGCGGATTTAGAGGGCGGCGTTGCCGGAATGCTCACCTCCTCGGGACAGGCGGCGTGCTTTTATTCGATTTTCAATATATGCGAGGCGGGCGACCACTTTGTGTGTTCCTCAAGCATATACGGAGGCACTTTCAATCTGTTCGGAGTAACGATGAAGAAGCTTGGGATAGATGTTACGTTTGTAGACCCTGACGCAAGCGATGAGGAGCTTGACAGCGCGTTCAGGCCGAATACAAAGGCGCTTTTCGGCGAGACTATAGCGAATCCTGCGCTTGTAGTGCTCGATATCGAGAAGTTTGCAAGGGTTGCGCACAGACACGGCGTTCCGCTTATCGTTGACAACACGTTTGCCACGCCGGTGAATTGCCGCCCGATAGAGTGGGGCGCGGACATTGTTGTGCATTCAACGACCAAGTATATGGACGGACACGCGACCTCTGTCGGCGGTGCGATAGTTGACAGCGGAAACTTTGATTGGGACGCTCACAGCGATAAGTTCCCCGGCCTCACGACCCCTGATGAATCATACCACGGAGTTGTCTATACCGAGAGATTCGGCAAGGCTGCATATATCACAAAGGCGACCGCTACGCTTATGCGTGATTTGGGTTCAATTCCGTCTCCGCAGAATGCGTTCCTGCTCAATCTTGGGCTGGAAACGCTTGCGCTCAGAATGCGGAAGCACTGCGAGAATGCGGCAAAGGTCGCGGAGTACCTAAACGGCAGCGACAAGATATCATGGGTCAGCTTTTCGGGCCTCAAGGGTGATAAGTATTACGAGTTGGCGCAGAAGTATTTGCCGTGCGGCAGCTGCGGGGTCATATCCTTTGGCGTAAAGGGCGGCCGTGAGAACGCTGTGAAGTTTATGGACAGCCTAAAGCTCGCGGCGATCGTTACGCATGTTGCCGATGCGAGGACTTCGGTGCTGCACCCTGCAAGCCATACTCACAGGCAGATGAATGACGAAGAACTGGCGGCGGCAGGAGTGACGCCCGACCTTATCAGGTTTTCAGTCGGTATCGAGGACGCAGACGACATTATTGATGATATCCGTCAGGCTCTTGACAAAATCTAAAATAATCATACCGGAGGCGCTTCCATAATAAAAGGTCACAGCCGGGCAGCCTCAAGCGGCCGTCCGGCTGTGTTTTATACGCTTTCAATATAATATCCTGAGTTCAGTACGACAAGATTTTGCGGGAACTCTCTGTTAAGGTTCCAGTAGCCGAGACCTGCCAGATCATAGTTTGCTGCAAGCCGCAGCTTGGCGTTAATGCTTCGTGCGTCCTCAAACCACACCTCGTGAAGCCTGCCGTTTTCATCTGTATATCTGAACCACGGAGTTTGCGCCGTTTCATCAAAGTTTATCTGAGCGTTGTAACGCTCTGCTATTCTTATACATTCGACCGGCGAGAGCGAGGTTGCGCGGGTAACGCCGCGCTCGTAAGGGAGAAGCCAGTCGTATCCGTATGTAGGAATCCCCATTAATATTTTTTCGGGCGGTATCCTTGTTAGGCCATAGCGTATGACTTGTTCAACACTCCTTATCGGAGCGACTGCCATCGGAGCGCTGTAGGTATATCCCCATTCGTATGTCATCAGCAGCACCTTGTCAACCGAGGCGGCTATTGCGTAGTAGTCGTGCCCTTCGTAGAGCGTGCCGCGCTGCTGGTCACTGGTCTTTGGAGCCAGTGCGGAAAACAAGGGATAGCCGAGCGGGTTTATCGCCCTGTACACATTCTGTAAAAATATTACATAATCGAATTTGTCCTCGGGATAAATAAACTCAAAGTCTATATCAAGACCGCTGTAGCCCTTGTTTTGCATATTCGCTATGATCTCGCTTATAAGCGTTGACTGGAGAGCGGGATTGGTGAACAGCAGGTTTGCGCGCTCATTGCTGAAAGTGCCGCTCTCGGTAAGCGTTGAGAGGTGCATAAGCGACTTTACATTTAAAGAGGCGGCTCTGTTTATCATCCACTCATCATTTTCAAGCTTGTATATGCTGCCGTTCTCGCGCAGACCGTAGGTAAACGGCGTTATATAGCTCATGTACGGCAGCTGCTCGGCCAGCAGAGCAGGAGGTATGAATGGGTACGCATAGCCGTTTGTCATAAACGTTTTGCTTCTGTTTTCGCCGGCATACCTGATAACTATTGTCTGACCAGGAGCTATGCTGAATTCGCCCTTTAAAAAGTAGTTGTTTCTTAGAAGAGTAATGACCTCGACGCCGTATTCCTGCGCGATAGACAGGAGCGTATCGCCGCTTCTGACTATATGCGACAGCTCCGGCTGCTGGATCACCAGGGCTTGGCCTATTAGCGCCTTAGAGTTAAGATTAAGCCCGTTGTCTGCAAGAAAGTTCTGCGGGACGACATTATATGTTCTTGCAATGCCGAGCAGTGTTTCGCCGGGGCTTACAACATGTATTATCATTTTATCATTCCTTCCGCTTTTCAGATATTATTACTTTATGATGCTTATATTGGATTTATTCAATAATGAGCTGTTCCCTTTATTAAAGAGATTGATTGTAAAAATAAACAAATAAATTTTTGTATAAAA
>DXIJ01000088.1 GCA_019112945.1 Candidatus Monoglobus merdigallinarum
TTGGCTGATGTTTTTGCAAATCCTGTCAACAAAGTTGTCGTTGAACGTCATTAAGTAACGCTCATAATAGTGTTCATTTGAAATCATTGTAGTTAGATGAAGGTCGCCTTTGTTGACGAGAATAACATCACCGGGTTCCATGTTGTAAAGGGTGTGATTAATGAAATATCTCCTTGTGCCCGACATAAGATAATAAACCTCATAATAATCATGCATATGCGAATTTTTCATGACATAAGGCTTGTTGTTTTCTTCACGGTCTATAAACAGATCGCGTCCCTCGGGTAATGCCATTAGCTATTCCTCCTAAACTGAATACCTCCATATTATAACACGAATGTGGCAATAAATCAACAGGTTTTTGAAAAATACAGAAAAATTGCTAAAGCCGCAGGTAAAATATGGCATGGAAATATTTAGCCGCCGTATTGGGCAATTTATCTGTTAATATTATTAAAAAAACATTTGCAATTGTGTATGATCATAGTGTATAATATATAATATACGGGTGTGAGATAAATGCTTTTGGCGCGGTCTTGAGCTTCAAGTGATATTACGGCGGCCGTATGCTGAAATAATACATAATAAGTTAGTAATATATTAAATTTTAAGCATATTTTATTGTATGGAGGTATTATTTATGAAAAAATTCATGGACAAAGATTTTATGCTGTCAAACGAGACAGCGAAAAAGCTGTATCACGATTTTGCGGCCGATATGCCGATTTTCGATTATCACTGTCATCTTATACCGCAGATGATGTATGAGGACAAGCCGTTTGACAATATCACACAGATTTTTCTGGGCGGCGATCACTATAAGTGGCGTTATATGCGTTCCTGCGGCCTTGATGAAAAGTATATGACCGGTGATGCTCCCGATAAGGATAAGTTCAAGGCGTTCTGCACTGCGCTTCAGTATGGTATCGGCAATCCGCTGTATCACTGGACCCATCTTGAGCTGCAGAGATATTTCGGTATAGATACGATAGTCCGCGAGGATACGGCGGACGAGATTTGGGAAAAGGCCAACGCTGTGATAAAAGAGACCAAGATGAGCCCGGCAAAGCTGATAAACGATTCCAACGTCGCTGTGATTTGTACGACTGATGACCCTGCCGACAGCCTTGAGTGGCACATGAAGATCAAGGAAAAGGGTCATATAAAGGCTAAGGTGCTTCCGGCGTTCAGACCCGACTTTATGATAAATATTGATAAGGAAACGTTTGTGCCGTACATAGCAAAGCTTGCCGAGGCGGCAGAGACGGAGATAAACAGCTATGCTGATTTGATTGCGGCTGTATATAAGAGGATAGATTTCTTCCACGAAGTCGGAAGCCGTATTTCAGACCATGCGCTTGACAGTGTTCCGTATGAGGACGTCAGTGATGAAGAGGTAGAGGCTATATTCAAAAAGGCAATGAGCGGCGGGAAACTGAGCCGGTTTGAGGTTGACGCTTATAAGAGCAGAACGCTTATAAAGCTTGGTGAAAAATATTATGAAAAGGGCTGGACATATCAGCTGCACATCGGCGCGCTCAGAAACAACAATTCGCGTATGTTTGCAAAACTTGGTGCAGATACAGGATTTGATTCTATCAGTGATTACTGCATTGCCGCTCCGCTCTCAAAGCTCTTAAACGCACTCGAGGCTGAAGCAAAGCTGCCAAAGACGATTCTGTATACACTTAACCCCAAGGATAATTATGTGCTTGCAACAATGCTCGGAAACTTCCAGGGCAGCGAGGTTCCCGGGAAGATCCAGTTCGGTTCGGGCTGGTGGTTCAACGACCAGAGAGACGGCATGACCGAGCAGATGAAGGCTCTCGGAAACCTTGGCGCGCTCAATAAGTTTGTCGGAATGCTCACCGATTCAAGAAGTTTCCTGTCATATACACGCCATGAATATTTCAGAAGAATTATGTGCAATCTCTTGGGTACATGGGTCGAAAACGGCGAGTTCCCTGATGATATGGATACACTGGAGACTATTGTCAAGGGAATTTCATTTGAAAATGCAAAGAATTATTTCGGTATAGAGATTTAAATTAAAAACCGGCATAAAAGATAGGAGGTAACCCTATGGAATTTATTAAAAGAGACAGAGAGTATGATTTGGTAACAATGGGCGAGGTAATGCTCAGGCTCTCGCCTCCGGGTACGGATAAGATTTCGCAGAGCTATATTTTTGATAAAAAGGCGGGCGGCGCCGAGCTCAATGTTGCCAGCGGCAGTGCGATACTTGGAATCCGCAGCGGAATCATTACAAAGCTTCCCGAAAACAAGATAGGTCACTTTGTAAAGAACATGATAAGATACGGAGATGTGAGCGACGACCTTATAGTTTATGACCATTCGCCGGAGAAGCGTCTTGGCATATACTACTATGAGACCGGGGCATACCCGCGCAAATCCTCTGTTGTTTATGACAGAGCGCGTTCGTCAATGACTACGCTTAGGGTAAACGAGATCGCCCCGTCGGTTTATTACAAGACCTCGGTTTTCCATGTCAGCGGCATCACGTTGGCAATTGACGAGGGGCTGCGTGAGACAACACTTGAAATTATCAAGAAGTTTAAAGAGAACGGCACGATAATATCATTCGATATCAATTACAGAGCCACGCTCTGGGATGAGGATACCGCCAGAGAAACCGTGACAAAGATTTTTCCTTATGTGGATATACTTTTTGTTTCAGAGGAGACCTCAAGGCGTATGCTCCGGAAAACCGGCACGCTTGAAGAGATTATGAAGAGCTATGTCGACGATTACGGCTGCAAGGTGGTTGCGACAACGAGACGCGAGGTAGTAAGCCCCAAGGTACATAACTTTAATTCCAAAATCTATTATGACGGAAAGTTTTATGAGGAAGAGCCGTATAATAATATTGAAGTCGTTGACCGTGTGGGCAGCGGAGACGCTTATCTTGCGGGCGCGCTGTACGGTATGATCGTCCATGACGATATGCAGAGAGCGCTCGAATACGGAAACGCAATGTCTGCTGTTAAAAACACGGTGCTCGGCGATATGTCGTGCAGCAGTCTGAGTGAGATTGACGGCATAATCAAGAGCCATAAGGCTACAGGCCACCAGGATGAAATGAATAGATAAATTTTGGTGAAATTGCCAATATTAGACTTTTATTCACTATATTACCGCAGTAAATTTACACAGAATTTGCTGCGGTATTGGTGTTTGTTAGCAAATAAAAAGAGGAGAGCTAATTTTATGTTATTTAATCGAAAGGAGAAATGAATAATGAAAAGCAGAGCAAGGCTTATAAGGCGCGCCGGAGCATTGTTTACATCTTTTATTGTGGCTGCCGGAAGCTTGGCGCTGCCGTCCTTTGCGGCTCCGGCGGAGCTAAGTGCGGATGCTTCTGAGCGGACGATAGCATTTGCGGGCGCAGAGGGCGGGGGTATGTACAGTCCCGGTGCAAGAGGCGCCTATCAAGAGGGCGAAAGGATCGAGGTCTATCATGTCACGAATTTAGACGACAGCGGCGAAGGCTCTTTCAGAGAGGCGGTGTCCGAGGGAAACAGGATCGTAGTGTTTGATGTCTCGGGCTATATAGACCTGAGCTCAACCGTCAGTATCAATCATGATAATATGACGATTTTAGGTCAGACCGCACCGGGCGGAGGTATCTGCTTCAGAGGCGACAATATCAAGGTGGGTGCCGATAATGTTATAATGCGCTATCTGCGTTTCCGTGTCGGCGACCAGCATGCTGACGGAAGCGTAACTCCGGCGAGAGACGGTCTTGAGATAACCGACAACTGTCAAAATGTAATCTTGGACCACTGCTCAGTTTCCTGGGGAACGGACGAGAATCTGTCGGCCTATGCCGTAAAGGACGTCACTATCCAGAACTGTATTATTTCCGAGGCATTAAACCAGAGCGTACACGCTAAAGGCGAGCATGGCTACGGCGGTATCTGGGGCGGAGTTAATCTCTCGATACATCATAATATCATCGCCTCTCACAAGAGCCGTAACCCCAAGGTCGGAACATCCGAGACAGTGGCAATGACCGCCGGTTATACCGATGACCAGACTTTGGTCGATATGAAGAACAACATTATATATAACTGGAGCGATAAGGCGGGTTACGGAAGCGAGAACGGCGCCAAGACATATATTCAAAACAATATATACAAGCCGGGGCCCGCAACCGGAGCGGACGCAAATTCGGACAGTATCAATTATAATAAGCGTTCAAGAATATTTGAACTCAGTGTAGGAAACAAGCACCAGCCCAATATGCTGGGAAGTGTCTACGCGGTTGGCAATATAATCGATATCGAAGAGAGCGACCCTAATTATGAGACCGCACAGCTGGTAAATGAGAATAATTGGCAGGACGATCTGCATACCGGCGTTTATGTTGAGACTAAGGTTTACTCTACAGCGGACAAGAGCAATATGGTAATCACAGAGCCGGATGAGCAGTACAGGACGTACGAGGCTGAATATCCGATAACGCTTGACAGCACGGATGATGCGTATGAAGAAATCTTAAATAATGCGGGAGCAACACTGCCCGCGCGAGATGCTACCGATGCGAGAGTTGTTGACAATGTCCGGAACCGTACAGCTCCAAGCGGCAGCAATGGAAGCAAGGGTCTTGTCGACAGTCCCGTAGACGGTATTCCGGAGGGTCAGGAGGCGCTCTATGACGAAAGAGGCTATGCGGTACTGGCTGAGGAAACGCGAGATGCATCTTATGATACCGACGGCGACGGTATTCCCGATACATGGGAGGACAAGATGAATCTTGACAAGGCAAACCCGAACGACGGAATAAGTATAGGTCCCGACGGCCTTACCTGGACAGAGATTTATGTCGAGGAGGCGATTACAAAGCCGGCGGATGCGGGACTGAGCGTTGAGGTGCAGAGCTTTGACGAATACTACAGGGATGATCAAGCGGCAGTGCTCAGCGCGGCAGTCAGCGGAGACGGAGTTCAGAGTGTAGATTTCTATTTGAACGGCAGTATTGCAGGCACGGCAGAGAGCGGAAACAACGGGGTCTGGAGCGTTCAGACACAGGGCCTGCCGACGGGAGATAACCTGGTTACAGCCAAAGCCTATAAGGCGGACGGCAGCTATACGCTGAGCGCACCTGTCAGTCTCTGTGTGCTGGGCAGTCAAAATGTCGATGGCTGGACTGCTTCAGAAAACGCAGGCTATGACGGAGAAGATTTCACGCTGGGAGAGGGCGAGTCAATAACTCAGACTGTCAGCGGAGACTTCAAGCTGGTGACAAGGATAGATTCAATCAGCGGCACAAGCAAGGCCAAAACCGGTATTTCTGCTGCAGGCAGTGATTCCGGAGCGGACATAGATTTGGCGCTCGGTTATGACGAGAACAACATCAGACAGATATACTACCGCACAGACGGAGGAGACTATTTAGTCTGGACGCCGGGCGGTGATGTATATGATTATATGCTGTTTGAAATTTCCAAGAGCGGAAATACGGTAAGCCTGTATGCGGGAACCAGTATGGCAGACCTTGAGACTGATGCAAACAAGATAGCCGAGGCGACGGTTTCCGATACTTCAATGAATGCGGGTGCATTTGCTACGGATGCTCATGGTATGACGGTCTCAAAGCTTGAAACTCTCAGGCTGATTACAGAGCAGACAAATCCGCAGGCAAGCCTTTCAATTGAGCAGGGTACCCGTCTTTCGCTCAGCGGCGAAAGCGTGGCTGTTTCAGTAATACCTGATACTGCCCCGGTGACAGAGATTTGGCTGTATCTCGGCAGTACGGCAATAGCGTCCGTTGAGACAAATATTACCGAGGAACAGGAGGTTTTGATACCTGTTGAGATGGCGAGCCCGACAAGGGGAACGCTCACTGTATACTGTTTTGACGAAAACCTCGGCAGAGGACAGGACAGCGTTGAAAATATTGCATTCTCACAGCCGGTAGAGCCGTGGCAGCTTGCCGATATAAGCTCTGATACCGGCGGAGGCGGTACATATGTTGAGGCAACAAATGATTATACATATAAGATTTACGAAAACCTCGGCGGAGCTATCGGAGGAACGAGCGATGAGTTCGCATATATGTATCAGCAGTTCAGCGGGGACAACAGGATATATTACAGAAGCCGTATGCAGGATGGAAAGCAGTTCGGAGTAATGATTCGAAGCAGCCTTGATATGAGCGATCCTGCCGGCGAGGCGTCAAAGCCCATGTATTTCTTCG
Organism: Candidatus Monoglobus merdigallinarum; assembly: GCA_019112945.1. Taxonomy (GTDB): domain Bacteria; phylum Bacillota; class Clostridia; order Monoglobales; family Monoglobaceae; genus Monoglobus; species Monoglobus merdigallinarum. The sequence continues at coordinate 6,221 of DXIJ01000088.1, forward strand.
GAGGCACAGCCGATGACAGCGGCAGTATCAGATACCGGCTCATCAGGAGAGCGTCAGAGGGGGCTGAGGCTGAGGTCGTTGCGGATGTTACAGACATCACAGGACAGTCGGCAAACCTATACTTTATTGTTGAAAAGCTTGGCGATACAATAAATATCTATCAGACCGAAAACGGCTCGACTGTATACAAAACCAAAAATCTTCTGACAAGTGTCACCTGCGATGATATCGGCGATACATATTATATGGGCTTTGCAACGGTAAACCGCGGAGCAGCTCCCGGCGATGCGGGCTGGGTCGCAATTGAGTCTCTGAGCGGCAGAAGCAGTTCCGCCGGAACGTATGTCAGCGGTTACGAGAACGGTATCGTCACTGTCAGTGACGGAGGATTTGACGGCGCTGTGGCTGTGGCTGCAGGTTACGATGCAAACGGTGTTCTGATTGAAGCGAAAAACGCTGAAATCATCGGCGGTACGGCAGAGGTCGGTGAGGTTTCCGGAGACAGCCGCAAGGTTTTTGTCTGGAATAATCTTAATGATTTGACGCCGCTGTGCGAGGCATATGACGGTGAAGAGCAAGTCGTTACCGGCGAGGATGCCGAAGGTGTTGTCTGGAACTTTGATTACGGTCTTGACTGGCAGTGGCAGATACAGGATCAATTATTGCTCGATCCTGAGTGGACAGACGAAAATGCGTTCGGAAACACAAGCGGAAAGATGAGGCTTTCAACGACCGGTGACTATTCATCGCCGCGCTACGTATTCCGCGAATACATTCCGGGCGACGGTCAGCAGATTATCGGAGCGGAGGCAGATGTGCTTGTAAGCGGCGAGGGAGCAGGGCTTAATGTATACATGCTTGCAAACACGGAGGATCAGGCGTTTAAGATTAGCTTTGCCGATGACGGACTTATCTATGTGGGAGACGTATCAACGGGATACACCTACGAGACGCAAAAGTGGTATACGCTGAGTTTTACGTATGATATGGGAACCGGAGATGAGACTGCAGAGATTGTTATCACAGACGACAGCGGAAACGAATGCGTAAATGTCCAAGGCTCGGCAAGAGTTTCGGCAAGAGCGCAGATAAACTCCAAGCGCACAAACGTCACGGATGCAATTTTGTTTGAACCCGAGGCTAACAAGACAGCTATTTACTATATCGATAACGTCAGTGTTTCTCAGACCCCGTCGTCAGTTCAGAAGCATGTGATAGCTTCACACTTATGGAATTTCGGCGCAGATCCGGTATTCTCAGAGCTCACCGCTCTTCAGGGCGGACAGAGCTATGACGGGCTCGGTGTTACGGGCGGAGCAAACCTTCAAGCCATGGGCACAAAGACATTTGATGATATAAGCTTCAGCAAACGTTACAGAATAGGCAACAACGGCAGTACATCGCAGAAGAACGTATACTTTGACGTACCTGCCGGAATTACCGATATTGTAGTTTACGGCGCTTCCGACAACAGCCAGGAGTCCAGAGAGATAGTCATCAATGACGGCAGTGAGCATGCTGCAAGCGTGACAAGTGCGGGAGCGGCTATCAGGTATACTTACGAGGGCGATGCAAGGAGAATATATGTCTATGGCGGCAGATCAGGAGTAAGTATTTACGGCATAAGCTACGAAACATACGAATATATACAAGTCGATTAATCTTAGGTAATCCTCTCCCGGTGAACCGTCCGGGAGAGGAGCATCCGAATAATATTTTAAATCGAAAGGGAAATGAATATGAAAAAGAATAATGCTTTTAAGCGAGTTTGTTTATTAATAATAGCTCTTGTGATGGCAGTCTGTATTTTGCCTGCAGTTTATGCCGAGGATGGAGCTGAGCCGTTTATGACGCCGGAGGAGGCGCGGTCGGCAGATCTTCCCGCATTCCCCGGAGCGGAAGGCGGCGGCAAGTACACGACCGGAGGCAGAGGCGGAGAAGTATATCACGTCACAAACCTTAACGATGACGGCCCCGGCTCACTTAGAGATGCGGTAAGCCGGCCGAACAGAACAGTTGTGTTTGATGTTGACGGCACAATATATCTTGATTCAACGCTGAATTTGACGCAGCCCAATATTACAATTGCCGGTCAGACTGCGCCGGGAGGCGGAATCTGCATTGCCAACTATAATATTGTTATTCAGGCAGATAATATTATTATGAGATATCTGAGAATAAGACCCGGCGGCGCGGCAAATGCCGAAACAGACGCAGTCTTTGGAAGATATCAGCAGGATATTATACTTGACCATTGTTCAACAAGCTGGTCGAGCGACGAGACCCTGTCTATTTACGGAGTGGCGCACACAACAGTTCAGTGGTGTATAATCAGCGAGAGCCTGACGCTCGGAACACATGCTAAGGGACGTCACGGCTACGGCGGTATCTGGGGCGGAAACAATGTAAGCTATCACCATAATCTGGTAGCAACACATACAAGCCGTCTGCCGAGATATGCGTCAGCTTCCAGCACGCATCCTGACTACGAGGGTATCAACAACAATGATATGGTCAACAATGTAATTTACAACTGGGGATTTAACAATTCATACGGCGCCGAAGAGGCGACAGTCAATGTAATCAATAACTATTACAAGTGGGGACCTATAACCAATGCCGATGTGCGCGGCAGAATTTGGAATCCTCCGACAGAGGGCAGGTTTTATTTCAGCGGCAACGTGCTTGAAGGCAATTCTGAGGTCACTGAAAACAACATGCTTGGACTTTATCAAAATGAAGGAGATCCGCCGCCTGAGTATGTCAGCGCGCCTATATATGAAACGCTGATACCGCTCGACAATATTGACACAGCAGAGGACGCATACGAAAAGGTTCTGGAAACAGCGGGAGCAATTCTCCCTGTAAGAGATTCGTATGACGCAAAGATAGTCGATGATGTAGAGAACGGAACAGGCAGAGCCATAAACAGCGAGACAGAGGTCGGAGGCTGGCCGGTGCTGCGTGCCGGCACACCTAAAGCCGATACAGACGGCGACGGAATGCCGGATGAATATGAGGACGCAAACGGCCTTGACAAGAACAACGCTGAGGACGGAAAGGCAGTTGCTGATAACAGGTACACCAACCTTGAGAATTATCTGAACAGTCTGGCAGACAATGCCCCCGTGCCCGAGAACCCGGATGTGGCGCTTGAGGTCGAGGAGAATTCGATTTTTGAATACGGTGAAGCAGTAGAGTTTGCTGCCGGGGCAAGTGCAGCTTCCGGCAGAAGCATAACAAATGTTGAGTTTTATATGAACGGAGAATTGATCGGTGAGGACAGTACCGCGCCGTACTCAATAACCTACAGCGAAACGCCCGAGGGCACAAATTATCTTGTCGCAGTGGCGTATGACAGCGAGGGCGAAACCACAACCTCTGAAGAGAAGACGGTTAATATTAATTATACGGGTTCTGTAGCCCCGTGGCAGACAATGGATATAGGCGAAGCCACAATGGAGGGCAGCTATTCGCTCAATGACGGAGTTTATACTGTCAAGAGCAGCGGACTGATAGGCCCCGGCAACGAGTTTAATATTGCGCTCGGTGACCCGACTACCGATTCGTTCTCATATATGTACCGGACGATTGATACCAACTCAGTGCTGAGTACGAAGATTTCAGAGGTTTCGCGTCATAATAACAACTGCTCCAGCGGCATCATGATGCGTGATGAGCTTACGCCGACATCTGATTTTGTAATGGTCAATTATGAGGTGGAAAAAGGCGGAGCCGGACTTGCGTTCAAGTACAGGCAAAACGGAGAATATACGAGAGAATTTTTAAAGCTGGAGACGCTGCCGAGATATGTAAAGCTGGTAAAAGAGGGCGGCACGGTCACAGCGTATCATTCAGAGAACGGTGTTGACTGGAACATGCTCAGCAGCGCGGAGGTCGGCTTCAGCGGCACAAATTACGGCGGAGTAGCCCAGGACGGCAACAAAGAGACAAATATGATATCAACATATTCCTGGGGCAAGTTTGAGGAGCTTACGCTTGAGAACTACGGCGAAAACGCAATACCTCAGGTAGACTTGAAGATATCGCTCAGCCAAGGTGACGGAAGCGATAAGAATCAATATTTTACAGATGATGAAATCAGGATAGATATCACCTCAGAGAGTGATACTCTGTCAAAGGTTGAACTGTATCTTGACGGAGTGCTTTATGCCGAGGATTCATCCGCGCCGTTTGAGCAGGTCGTTTCCGGGCTCGAGCCGGGCAGTCACTCGGTCACGGCAGTTGCATATGATGGGGATGGGGCTAAGAACAGCGCGTCGGAAAGCTTCGGCGTGTCACAGCTGCAGGGGGCTCTTGAGGGCTTTAGTGTAGTAAGTGTCGGAGACGGCAGAAAGCACGGCGCGTTTGAATCTGACACAAACGGCAATGTCACTGTCTACGGTGCCGGATACGGTATTGCCGATGTCGCAAACGAGGATTATCCGTTTGCGTATACACAAATGTCCGGTGACTTTACGGTTTCGTTTAAGGTTGATGAACAGGAGGTCGGAGATTACGATCAGGTAGGCTTGCTGATAAGAGACGGATTAAACGCCGGGGACAATTCATACGGATATTATTTCCAGATATATAACGGCGAGCTGCTTGCCAGGAATTCATCAGCCGGAACAAAGTATGAGAACATCGGCCAGCAAAAGTATAAGGAAACTCCGGTTTGGCTGAGGCTCACAAAGAGCGGAAACACCCTCGCCGCTGAATATTCTCAAAACGGTACTGAGTGGATAAACGTAGGAACGGAAGAGATATCAGTAGCTGACAACTATTATTTCGGTCTGTTTGGCGCTTCTGCCGAGGACTTTGATATTTCCGAGTTCAGGCTCAGCGAGTTCAGCTTACAGCTGACAGACGGCTCGTATATTGATATGTCAGGCTTTGAGTGGGCAGATCCGGCAGTAAATTATTTGACGGATATGGGAATCGTGTCCGGCATAGGCGGCGGATATTTCCTCCCGGCCGAAAACGTGACGCGCGCCGAGTTTGCAAAAATGATTACCGAGGCCTATGAGCAACTGAACCCGTCTGCATCGGCCGGCGCAGCGGCGGCAGGCTTCACGGACGTACCGGAGAGCTCGGACGAATGGTATGTTTCATATGTTCAAAAGGCGTACGGTTATGGCCTGATACAGGGCACAACATCCACGACATTTGAGCCGGACAGGAATATAACCCGTGAAGAAATGGCGGTAATGGTCTGCCGTGCCATAGATTCGGCGGACAGTCATACGGACGTATACAGCATGAATTTTGCCGATATTTCGAATATTTCGGATTGGGCGGCGCCGTGTGTTGATGAGTTATATAAGCTTGGCATTATGCAAGGCGACCAAAATAACTGCTTTAATCCGCAGATTTTTGCTCAAAGAGCTGAAGCCGCACAGGTGATATACAATATGCTTATGGCAGAAAGGTAAAAATATCTAAAAATGATTTGCAATTTTTATGTAAAAATAACAAAAAATAGGTAAATAATAGCACGATTAAAGTTTTATTGTGATTTTTGCAAAAATTAACTAAAAAATCTTGATTTATTTATGCAAATCATATATAATATGTTTATGGAAATAATTAAAAATGGGCTTCGGCTCAAATACCTGTAGAATGGGAGGAAAATGCTTTGAGTAAAAAGGAAAAGGCAGCAACTGCCACTGCTGCCGACAGTACAAAGAGTGAGGGTATCGCTGGATATTTCAAAAGAGAATGTTCCAAGTTTGCAAGAGGAAAGTTCCTTTTGATACTGATGATTCCCGGCATTATTTACTTCGCGCTGTTCCACTATTGGCCGTTTTACGGACTGCTGGCAGCGTTTAAGGACTATAAGCCGAAACTTGGTATTCTTGGAAGCCCGTGGGCTGACAATCATGGTCTTGCGGAATTTATAAGATTTTTCACAATACCGGATGTTTGGAGTTATGTGTGGAACACGATCGTTCTGAGTATACTGAACATTATTTGGCTGTTCCCGCTGGCAATACTGCTCGCGCTGTTTATTAACGAGCTGAGAAGCGCTAAGTTTAAGAAAATCG
>DXIJ01000089.1 GCA_019112945.1 Candidatus Monoglobus merdigallinarum
TTTTTTCATTTTAATTCCTCCGTATTATATCAGATTAGCTTTAAGTCTCCGGCTTAGCAGGGGTTGCTGTCTTACCGTCAGCTTGAATAACGCCGCCTGCCCATACCGTTTGTTTAAATTATGTCATGCAGTCATTCCTCCCATAAAATTGATGTATTGCTTTTCGCAGCATCTTATGCTATAATACATTATAAACCTTTGTGTAACACAAAAGTCAATAGGGGAAAATAAAAAAATGAAAAAATATTTTTCAGTCGGAGAAGCCGCAAAGGCTGTCCGTACAACAAGTGAAACGCTGCGGCATTATGACCGCATTGGATTGGTGAAGCCGAGCAAAAAGGACGAATGGACAAATTACCGCTATTATACCGAGCAGGACATTGTCCGGCTGAATACGGTGCGCGCGCTGCAGCTTATGGACTTGTCCTTGCAGGAGATAAAAAAAGTTTTAGAATATGATGATCTTGAAAAAATTGTGGACTTTTTAGCACAGGCAGAGAAAAAGGCTGATGAAAAAATCGCGGCGCTGCAATACAGTAAATCAAAAATTGCGTTAGCAAAATCGGACTATGAAAGAAAATTGCAGGGGCAGCAAAACTTCAGCGGCGTTATTGTCAAAAATTTACCGGAGCGCGTTATTTTGCTGTCAGATACATTAAAGGCTCCAACGCTTGATAATCTTTGGAATTATCTCGACCATTTCTATGATAAAGTTGCGCCTGCCTTAAAAGAAAAGTTTTCATTTGAAGATTTAGCCGGTATATACACCGAAAACGGAACAGCGCGCCTCTTTGCTGTTTGTATTCGCTATGCGGATACGGACGGATTAAAAATACTGCCGAAAGGAAAATACCTATGCGCCGGCTGCACCGAAGAAAACAGAGAACAAACACTGCACGAGTTAATACGCATAGCCAAAACAAAATACGGCGCAGAGCCTGACTTTACAGTGCAGCTTGTTATTGTATCAGGTATTTTGCAATGGACTTATGAAGTGCAGGTTTATGCCGGCGAGTAGCGCCGCAGCGCATTTGCTAAATGCGCTGAAAGCATAATTTCTTCGTAATCCGAAAACTTTTGGGATAAACTCAAATTTGCTAAGTTATCTAACCAAATAACATTTTTTACTGCAAACTTCGCAGGCAACGTAGAGATTAGGGATTAGGGAGTAGGGAGTAGGGAGTAGGGAGTAGGACTGTGACAGGTTATCTAACCAAATAACAATTTGGGTTGGTGCAAACTTCGGTAGCAACGTAGGGATTAGGGCATAGACTGGCTTGTTCTCGGCTAAAGTTTTTCGTCACCTTAAAATTTATGGTGAAGAAAATATTTTGCCGAGAACAAGCTCGCCTACTCCCTAATTCCTAATTCCTAATCCCTACGTTGATGAATTCTGTTTTATCAAGCCGGAGCGGTAAGCCTTTAAAAGCTCCTCCAAGTCCTTTATTCTCTCCTTTATCTCAATGCCCTGGTCTGTATCGGAGACCATTTTACGCTTTCCGGCCTTTTCAAGCACGACCGTTTTTGAATGGATATCTATCTCGTCACGCACCGCCTTTTCCTTGGATTCAAAAGGCTCGTGCGAGGCTAATATCATACCGTGCGAATTAAACAAAAGGGTATAGCCCGCTATACCGGTCTTTGGCTGATATCCCTTTGACAGTCCGCCGTCTATAACAAACAGCTTGCCGCCGGCCTTGATCGGGCTCTGCCCTTTCTTTATCTCGACCGGGACATGGCCGTTTATGATGTGCGACATCGCCGGCTGAAGCCCGAACTCTTTAAGTATCCGTATGCAAACATCGCGCTTTTCAACGTTTTTATAATACGGATCCTTGTTCTCGACATGCAGTAACGGCTCGTCTATAAAGTACTGCTCAAATGTCGTTATCTTGTCCTTTCCGAACAGCGGCGACTTTGAGCCGCACCACAGATACCACAAAAGATCCTCGACGTCGGTATGCTCCTTGGTGCCGTTTTTGACTTTCATGCCCTGCCTTACCTTATGGTCTATCTCATCAAGCAGAGCCTTTCCCTTGAGCTTCTTTCCGAACAGCCCTACGGCCTCAAAATCGCCGTCCTCGGTCATAGGTATGCAGCCGTGAAACATCAAATTTGAATTATATCTGTTGTATATCGCGCCTTTGTCACATATAAATCTCATATGTGTTTTAAGCCTCTCACTGGTCATGAATGCCGTCCTCAGCCTTTCCATGACCTCCTGCTCATCCGGGTTCAGCTTGTATGGGTCGCTTGGGTCGATAGTCGGAAAATATTTGTCCTTTAGCTCATACTCGGTTCCATCGATATTTATCACGCCGCGCTCATAGTCGATATTGTTAAGCAGCAGCCTGTCGTCCATTTTATATTCGGGATGACGCATTATGACCTGACCTTCAAGTTTAAACTGTATGACCGTTATCGCCTTGTGTATTTTTGATATCAGCTTTTCGTCATGCTTGCTGTATTCGGTAACGTCAAGGTGCCTTGGGATAAAGGTTGCACAGTCGTCTTTTGCATACGCCTCCATAGCGAACACGGCAAGCGGCCTTATGCTTATTCCGTAATCGCCCTCTATCGTATTCATGTTGTCATATCTCGCACTCAGCCTTATCACGTTGGCAATGCACGCCATGCTTCCGAACGAGGCGCCCATCCATTCGATATCGTGGTTTCCCCATTGGATGTCAACACTGTGGTGCTTCATCAGCGTATCCACAATTATAGGAGCGCCGGGGCCTCTGTCAAATATATCCCCGATTATATGCAGCCGCGCTATTGCAAGTCTCTGGATAAGATTTGACATGGCAATTATAAATGCGTCGGCACAGCCTATCTCGATTATTGTAGAAACAATGCGGCGGTAGTATTCGTTCTTGTCCATTTCGTAGTCCTGCGTATGCAGCAGCTCGTCGATTATGTAATCAAAGCCCTCCGGCAGGGCTTTTCTGACCTCAGAACGCGTATATTTCGATGCGCTGACCTTGCAGACCTCTATCAGCCGGTGCAGCGTCAGAGTATACCACTCCCGCATATCTTCTACATTCTGCTTAATGATTTCCAGCTTATCCTCCGGATAATATATAAGGGTCGCCAGAGACTTCCTTTCGGATTCCGGCAAAGTGTTTTCAAACACCATGTCTATTTTGGATTTTATAACGCCCGAAGCGTTTTTCAGTATATGCACAAACGATTCATACTCGCCGTGTATATCACTCAGAAAATGTTCCGTGCCCTTGGGCAGATTGAGTATCGCGTTGAGATTGATTATCTCCTCCGATGCCTTTCTGCTGTTGCCGTAGCGCAT
>DXIJ01000090.1 GCA_019112945.1 Candidatus Monoglobus merdigallinarum
AGGCTAAGGAAAATCTTGAGGCACAGCTTATCAAAATCCGCAGCAGTCTTGATATGATCAACTGTAAGATAGATAACTATGAGCAAAAATGCGGTCCGGTCACAGATAATATGATAAAAGAATGGAAAGCCTCAAGAAGCGACTGAGCTGCATTATACATACTAAACAGTATTATGATGATATTATTAAAATCAAAATATTTAAGGAGGAAAACATTATGGAAAACAACAAAAATCAAACGCCGGGCGGAATGTTCGGCCTGGGTGAGGAGAACAGTGCATTTGCGCAGTATTTTATCGGCAAGAGCTATCTTAAACCGCTTACTGACCCGCAAAAAACAGTATTTATCGCAAACGTGACGTTCGAGCCCGGCTGCCGCAATAACTGGCATATTCATCATGCAGACAAGGGCGGCGGACAGCTTTTGATATGTGTTGACGGCAAGGGCTGGTATCAGGAAGAGGGCAAGGAGGCAGTGAGCCTCAGTCCCGGAGATGTAATAACTATCCCGGCAGAGGTAAAGCACTGGCACGGTGCACAATCCGACAGCTGGTTCAGTCATCTGGCTGTTGAGTGCCCGGGCGAGAACACTTCAAACGAGTGGCTGGAGCCGGTGGACGACGAAGCTTACGGAAAGCTGAAATAATCTAAAAAACCTGCGGCAAAGGAGTTGATAGTATGGAGTATACAAAATTGGGAAATACGGACATTGAGGTCTCAAGGCTTTGTCTTGGCTGTATGGGCTTTGGCAAGGCAGGAGTTATGCACGACTGGACACTGGATGAAGCACAGAGCGAAGCCGTTATCAAGCACGCGCTGGAGCTCGGGATAAATTTCTTTGATACCGCCAACGGGTATTCTGCAGGCACAAGCGAGGAGTATTTGGGAGCGGCTATAAAGAAGAATGCCGAGAGGGATAAGGTCGTAATTGCTTCAAAGGTCTATTTCAATGAGGGGAGGTTGTCAAAAAAGGCGATAATGCGTGAAATTGACGGTACGCTGTCAAGGCTCGGCACCGACTATTTAGACCTTTATATAATTCACAGGTTTGATTATGACACCCCTGTAGAGGAGACTATGGAGGCGCTGCACGAGCTTGTTAAGGCGGGAAAAGTCCGCGCCCTCGGTGCGTCAGCGATGTACGGATACCAGTTTTACAATATGCAGCTTGCAGCAAGGGATAACGGCTGGACACCGTTTTCGGCTATGGAAAACCATTATAATCTGCTCTACAGGGAGGATGAGCGTGAGCTTATCCCGATTTGCAGACAGATGGATGTGTCGCTTATTCCGTACAGCCCTCTCGCAGCAGGACATCTGGCAAGACCAAAATGGAGATCCGATTCGGTAAGGGGCAGGACAGACCGTGTTGCCATGGGCAAGTATGACCGCATGGAGCAGCAGGATATGCTTATTGTTGAGCGTGTAAGCGAGATAGCACAGAGGTATGGATGCAAAATGTCACAGATTGCTGTTGCTTGGCTGTGGGCTAAGGGAGTGGCGTCGCCTATTATCGGAGCGACAAAAACAAGCTACTTAGACGATGCTGCGGGGGCTCTTGACGTTAAGCTGACGGATGAGGATATCGCATACCTTGAGGAACTGTATCTGCCGCATCCGGTCGTCGGCGCGATCGATAAAAATCCGGAGCAGGGAACCATACTGCTTGACGAGAAAAAATAAGCGGGGTGTTTTGGATGAGAAAAATTATATCTATGCTTCCGGTCGTGTACTGTTTGTTTTTGCTCTGCACCGCAACCGGCTGACGTGCCGCTCTACAGCATAGGTATGAGGTTGGCGCGCAATGCGGACAGCTTTGATGGAGCCGCCGTAAGCGCGAGCGGTGCAGCCGCTGTGCCTGAGGGCAGAACATTGATCGTTTACTTCTCGCAGACAGGCAATACTCAGGGGTTTGCGGAGATAATACAGGAAATGACAGGCGCTGACATATTTAGGATCGAGCGTGCCGAGCCGTACTCATCTTCCGGCAATTCGCAGACACTGTATGCGGAAGCATTGCAGGAATACAGAGAGAACGCATATCCGGAGCTTAGGGCTTGCCCTGAAGATGAAGGCATAAACGTTCAGGATTACGATACTATAATGATAGGATACAGCAATTGGTGGGCGTCCATTCCTGCGCCGGTGCGCACGTTCCTCAGTCATTATGACCTGAGCGGCAAGACCATAATCCCGTTCTGCAGCATGGGCGGAGGCAGGTTCGGCCAGACGATAAGCGCAGTGGCAAAGCTTGCTCCGGACAGTACGATAAAGCAAGGGCTGTGCGTAACGTATGCGTCATATGACAGAGACGAGATAGCACAGTGGCTGGCAGATAATTCATTGATTTAATATAAAAAAGGAGGCAGAATTATGCAAAATACGGCAAACTTAAAAAAGGCTGTTGCTTTTGTGACGGTTATTGTCATGATATGTGCTGTGTTTGCGGGCGTGGCTGTTTATAACAGCAAGACCGACGATGCTTATGCAGCCGAAGAGACCGTTATAGTGCTGCATATAGGCGATGCTGTTATGACCGTAAACGGTGAGGGCCGTGAGATAGACCCGGGGCGCGGAACCGTTCCCATGATTGCGGGCGGCAGAACTCTTGTGCCTATACGCGCGGTGATTGAGGCAGCGGGCGGAAGCGCGGCCTGGGACGATGCGGCGCAGCAGGTTACGCTGACGCATGGCGTAACTACAGTTCGGCTTGTGATAGACAGCTATACCGCGTATATAAACGATGCAGAAGCAACGCTGGACGTCGCCCCGACGACCATAAACGACCGCACAATGCTGCCGGTACGCTTTGTTGCCGAAAATCTGGGCTTTAATGTCGCATGGGATGAGACAACCGAGACCGTTACAATATCGAGCTTAGATCAACAGACTGCTGAACCGGCGGTGACTGAACCGTCAGATAATACAGGCAGCAGAATGCTTGTAGTGTATTTCTCGGCAACCGGCAACACAGAGGCAGTGGCCGAAACGATAGCGGAGGTAACGGGAGCCGATGTTTATGAGATAATACCCGAGCAGCCTTATACCGACGATGACTTAAATTATAACGATGACAGCTGCCGTGCAAACCGGGAGATGAACGATGAAAGCGCACGCCCGGCTATATCGGGAGGCGTAGAAAATATCGAGCAGTACGACACTATCTTTCTCGGTTATCCGATCTGGTGGGGAACCATGCCGAGGATAATAAACACATTCCTTGACACGTATGACTTATCCGGCAAAACTATAATGCCGTTCTGCACAAGCGGCTCAAGCGGTATTTCGTCATCGGTTTCTGACATCAGAAGCATTTGCCCAAATTCTGATGTAAAAGACGGGCTGAGAGGCACGTCCTCTACAGACGCAGAGCAGATCACGGAGTGGCTCACAGAGAGCGGAGTATAGCAGAAGCTATACATCAAGGGGGTGTAAAAAAATCGCCCGGAGCGTTCAAGGGCAAAAAAACTTGACGATATTTGCTTTTAATGTGCTCAAAAAATTAAAACATCCCATTAAATGCAGAAAATCCTCCGTTTTGAGCGGATTTTCTATGTTTATGCCCTTGAACGCTCTGAACTATTTTTTGG
>DXIJ01000013.1 GCA_019112945.1 Candidatus Monoglobus merdigallinarum
ATCGCCCAGAGCGTTCAAGGGCAAAAAAACTTGACGATATTTGCTTTTAATGTGCTCAAAAAATTAAAATATCCCATTAAATGCAGAAAATCCGCCTTTTTGAGCGGATTTTCTATGTTTATGCCCTTGAACTACGAACAAAAATCACCCTCGGAGTATACCTATACGCCGTTGGGCAAGGTTTACAGCGCCAAATGCGGCCACCGCTGTAAACTGATTTTTGTCCGTTCTGAACTATTTTTTGGACACCCCATACGCAATCATTTTATATGTCGAGTTTTTTTACAGCACCTTTTTATTTGCTCTTAATATTTTGTTTAAATATTGGAAATCACATATCAAAGCTCAAACGGGCGGCAGAGCGGCTCTGAAAATGGGCTCCACAGCATAATCTTGATGTTTCCGGTCAACCCCTTTGAAGCCCCCGCCACATATTCGGTCTTGCCGCTTTCAAGCTCAAATATCACTATCTCGCAGTCAAGCAATATTCCGTCCTCGCTGTATTTTGCGATAAACGCATAGCATTCCTGCCTGTCCGAGTCCTCCGGCGCGGTGATCTTCACAGTCTGACCGTCATAACCGACAACCGCCCATTCAGGTTTAGCCGTGGGCTCCGCCGTTGGTGATTCGGTCGGCTCCGCTGTTGGCGATTCCGTGGGCACCGCCGTTGGCGATTCGGTCGGCTCCGCCGTTGGTGTTTCCGTGGGCTCCGCCGATGGCGTTTCGGTGGGCTCCGCCGTTGGTGTTTCTGTGGGCTCCGCCGTTGGCGATTCCGTGGGCTCCGCCGTTGGTGATTCGGTCGGCACTGCCGTTGGTGTTTCCGTGGGCACTGCCGTTGGCGATTCGGCAGGTTCGGGGTTTTCGCCGCCGAGGAAGTGTATTGTCGCGTCTTGCAGCGAGCTATTATTTTCCGCTACCGCGATTTGTCTCCACTGCTCCTCGGTGCCGCCATAGTATATATCACTGAGGCTGTCGCATATTTCAAACGCCGAGGCCTCTATGCTTTGAATGCTGCCCGGAAGCGTCAAGCTGGTCAGACTTTGACAATAGGCAAATGCCGCATCACCAATGCTTGTGACGCCGTTTGGCAGCTCTACGCTTATGAGACCCGTGGAGAGGGTAAATGCTCCGACGCCTATTTCAGTCACTCCGCTCGGAACAATATATTCCGAAACTTTCAAGTCCTTTGAGTATGCGATAAGCTCTGTTTGGTCTTTGGAAAAGAGTACGCCGTCAATCGAAGAATAATTTTCATTGCCGGGGTCTACATTAATCTCAAGGTTTCCGCACATTGAAAACGCAAGCGGAGCAATGCTTGTAACACCGGCCGGAAGTTCAATGACATCAAGACCTGTGCAGCCGGCAAACGCTCCCGTTCCAATGGTTGTCACGCCGCTTGACAAGCTTAAATCCTCAAGTGATGCACAGTTCATAAAAGCATTGTTTTCGATTGTCGTAACGCTGCTCGGCAGCTCTATGTTTTTAAGACCTGCACAACCGCTAAACGCTTGTTCTCCGATGGTTGTGACAGGCAGGCCGTCGATTTCGGGCAGGATACTTATCTCGGTTGCCGCTCTGTCACAGCGCGTTACGCTGACCGCGCTGTCTCCGATCACCTCATATGTCAGCGCGGGATCAAGCTCGGTATTATCTCCGATCATATGCACGGCGACAGAATACAGACCGGCATTGCTGCTGATTTCAACCAGATCCCACTGCACCTTTGTTCCGTTATAATATACATCGGTAAGAGCATCACAATTGCCGAACACATAATCATTAATTAAAGTGACACTGTTTGGCAAGTACACGGTCTTTAGTGCGGTGCAGCCATAAAACGCCCTGTCTTTAATAGTCGTTACGCCATGTTTTATACTAACACTTGCAAGACTTCTGCATTCCGCAAAAGCTCTTTCGCCGATGTTTGTGACGCTGTTTGGGATTTCTATGCTCAAAAGAGCGTCACAGCAATAAAACGCGTAATCGCCGATGCTTAAAACGCTGCTTGGGACTTTGTATTCCGTCATAATTTTATCCTTTGCGTATGTGACAAGCTGCGTTTGGTCTTTGTTAAAGAGCACTCCGTCAATCGAAGAATAATTTTCGTTGTCGGGGCTTACGTTAATCTCAAGGCTTCCGCAGGAATAGAACGCAAGCGGGGCAATACTCGTAACACTGCTTGGTATATACACACTTGTCAGGTTTTGGCGGTATGAAAACGCGTTTTCCCCGATGTTTGTGACCGGATAGCCGTCAATATCGGCAGGAATAACAACACTCACGGCCGACTCGTCACAACCCGTGATGCTAACGGTACTGTCGTCGTTTATTATGTATTTCAAAACACCGCTGTAGCCTGTGCTTTCTCCGCCTCCCAAACAATGGATCTCAACATTATTTAAATTATTTTCCGTGTTACCTATTTTTTCAACTCTGTACCACTGCTCCCGCGTGCCGCCGTAATATATATCGCTGAGGCTGCCGCAGAAAAGAAACGCAAAATCTCTGATACTTGTGACGCTTTCGGGTATATTAACGCTTGTTAAGTTTGTGCAGTTCATAAACGTTCCGTATTCAATACTTTCTATGCCGCCGGGCAGATATACGCTTCTAAGACCTATACAGTAGCTAAACGCACTTTCTCCGACACTTTTAACACTGTTTGGTATTGTTACTTTTGTCAGTCCGCTGCAGCTTGCAAAAGCATTGTTACCGATGTCCGAAACACTGTTTGGGATTTCAATGTTTTCAAGGCCGTGACATCCATGGAATGCACCGGCTCCGATACTTGTGACACTGCTCGGCACTTCAATGTCCGTTAATAATTCGCATGAAGCAAACGCACTAACGCCTATGCTTTTAACACCGCTTGGGATCACATATTCCGAAACAATATTGTCCTTTTCAAAATCAATAAGTTCTGTTTTGTCCTTGTTAAAGAGCACACCGCCAACGGATGAGTAAAAGCTGTTATCCGCATCTACATCAAACTCAACGCTTCCGCAGTCACTGAAAGCCCCGGGGGACAGGTTCGTAACACCTTTTGAGATATATACTTTCTTTAGATTTTCGCAGTTTCGAAACGCCATTGATTCGACCTCGGTTTCGCCCGATTCGCTTGAAAAGTATACACTTTCCAAACTTTCGCAGAAAGAAAAAGCAGCTTCTCCGATATATGTTACACTCCTCGGTATACTCACGGTTGTCAATCCGTCACAGCCGTTAAAGGCCTCGTATTGAATTACTCTTACGCTGCTTGGTATATCTATACTTGTTAATCTGTCACAGTACTGAAACGCTCCGTTTCCGATTACGGTAACCGGCTTTCCGCCGACTGAAGATGCGATATCAACTTCGGTTAAATACGTTTCGCAATCGATTACTGTGGTATGGTCAGACGATACCGCATAAGTTATCCCGCCGATTTCGTATTCAAGGCGCGGGGCTGACGTGGGTGCCTCGGTAGGCGCTTCGGTAGGCGCTTCGGTAGGAACGGGGTTGCCGCTGCCGCCAAGATAATGTATGGTCGCAGATGTTAAAGCGGTATTTCCGTCTGATATTTCAATTTGGCTCCACTCAACTTCCGTGCCGCCGTAGTATACATCGGTAAGATTGTAACACCCCCGATCTAATGCACAGTAGCCGATGCTCAAAACGCTGCTCGGTATTTCGACACTTGTCAATAAAGCGCAGCCGGAAAACGCATAATCCCCGATGCTCGTTATGCTGCTTGGCATATCAATACTAATTAAACTTTCGCATCCGTAAAAAAGATAATCGGCAATGCTTGTTATACCGCTCGGCATATTTATGTTCGTTAAGGCGCGGCAGTCCGAAAAAGCGGACCTGCCAATGCTTGTAACGCTTTGAGGAATCTTTATGCTTGTAAGCTCAGCGCAGCCTGAGAACGCATAATCTCCGATGCTCACAATACCGCTCGGCAACGAAATAGCGCTTAGACTTTCGCAAGAATAAAACACCTTTTCCCCTATGCTTTTAACGCCGTCGGGCAAGACCATATTTGTCAAGCCGCTGCAATATTGGAAAGCAAAGTCCCCTACGCTTTCAAGACCGCTCGGCAAACTAACTCTCGACAAGCCGTCGCAGCAATAAAACGCATAAGCGGCAATGCTTTTAACCGAGCCCTGAACATCATACGCCGTCACGGTTTTGTCCTTTGCATATAAAATAAGCTCGGTTTGGTCTTTGTTAAAGAGCACATTTTCAATCGAAGAATAGCTGTTATTATCAGGACTTACTTCAATATCAAAGCTTCCGCAGCTGTTAAACGCGCCCATCCCGATTTTAGTCACACTGCTCGGAATACTGACGCTTGTCAGGCTCCTGCAGCACCAATACGCAAATTCTCCGATATCCGTCACTCCGTTTGGCACATCAAGGCTTACCATGCTTGTGCAGTAGGCAAAAGCATAGTCACCGATTTTTGTTATGCTGCCCGGCAACTCAGCGCTTGTTAAACCGGTGCAAAACGCAAACGCCCCGTCTCCGATACTCGTGACGGGCAGACCGCCGATTTCGGACGGGATACTTATCTCGGTCGCCGAAATATCACAATCGGTTATGGTTATGGTGTTGTCATTATTGATTCGATACGTCAAATTTTCGTACGTTCCATAGGTAGAGGCAAGCTGTACGCTATCGCCCTGTGCAGACACAAACGGCGGCGAGATTAAAGCAATCAAAAATACAAGAAACACGCTTATTGACCTTTTCATAAAAAACTCTCCGATCTTAAAATATTTATTCCTAAAATATCAATTCTATTGTTAATTAATAATCTGCCTGCTGCAACGCATGTTCGTTTTTGGATTATAAATATTATACAATATCATTATACCAAAGTCAACACACTGCTTACAGTGTTCCGCGGCAAGCCGTTTGCGTTAATCATCAAAGCGCAGGCTGATCTGCGCCACTCCCGACAAACAGCAAAACACTCAAGCCGCAAAGCGCGGTTTGAGTGTTTTTATATTGGGATAAATCAATATTTCATTTTTCGGTTGGACACCTTTAGTCTTGACAGTGCACGGTTAAGCGCGGCCTGGGTCTGGTAATACTCCCTTATACTCTGCTTCTGGCGCAGCTGCTCCCTGGCACGCTCTCTGGCTTCCTCGGCACGCCTGATATCTATCTCCTCGGGATCCTCAACCGTATCGGCAAGCAAAATCACATAAGACGGCATTATCTCAACAATGCCCTTGCTTACGGCCGCGTATCTCCACTCTCCGTCCACCTTATATCTGAGCTCACCCTCTCTTGTGCAGGTCACGGTAGGCTCATGATGAGGCAGTACTCCCTGTTCGCCGTCGAGCGCCGGAAACACAAGCATTTCACACATGCCGCTGTAAAACGGCTTATCACTTGCCAAAATATCCAGCTTGAAAGTCTTTTTTTCATCCATAAAACTCACCGTCCTTAAACAGCGTCGGCTTTTTTCTTGACGTCCTCTATCATTCCGCAGTTCATAAATGCGCTCTCCGGATATTCGTCCATCTCGCCCTCAATAATAGCCTTAAAGCCCTTGATGGTCTCGCTCAGCGGTACATATTTTCCTTTTATGCCTGTGAACACTTCGGCAACCGAGAACGGCTGCGACAAAAATCTCTGGATCTTGCGCGCACGGTAGACAGTCAGTTTATCGTCCTCATCAAGCTCCTCCATACCGAGTATAGCGATAATATCCTGCAGCTCTTTGTACTTCTGCAAAATCTCCTGAGTTCTTGCGGCCACATAATAATGCTCCTCTCCGACGATCGACGGCTCTAATATCCTGGAGCCGGATTCGAGAGGGTCAACCGCGGGGTAAATTCCCTGCTCGACTATCTTTCTTGAAAGCACCGTTGTTGCGTCAAGATGTGCAAAAGTGTTTGCGGGCGCGGGGTCCGTAAGGTCGTCCGCCGGTACGTACACAGCCTGAACCGACGTTATTGAGCCGTGCTTGGTTGAAGTTATCCTCTCCTGAAGCTCGCCGAGCTCGTTGGCAAGTGTCGGCTGATAGCCGACCGCACTCGGCATACGCCCGAGCAGTGCGGAGACCTCAGAGCCCGCCTGTATGAACCTGAAGATATTATCAATGAACAACAGTACGTTCTGACGCTTTACGTCTCTGAAATATTCGGCTATGGTCAATCCTGTCTGAGCAACTCTCATACGTGAGCCGGGAGGCTCGTTCATCTGTCCGAACACAAGCGCGGTCTTATCGATTACGCCCGACTCTTTCATCTCATGCCATAAATCGTTACCCTCGCGGGAACGCTCTCCAACGCCGGTGAATATAGAATATCCGCCCTGCTCTGTGGCAATATTATGGATAAGTTCCTGTATAAGCACGGTCTTTCCGACGCCCGCGCCGCCGAACAGACCAATCTTTCCGCCCTTTGCATACGGAGCGAGCAGGTCGATGACCTTTATGCCTGTCTCCAGTATCTCAACAACCGGACTTTGGTCTTCAAATCCGGGCGGTTTTCTGTGTATGCTCCACACATCACTGCCCTTTACGGGCTCACCGCCGTCTATAACATCTCCGAGCACATTGAACATACGTCCGAGCGTTTCCTCTCCGACCGGAACGGAAATAGGCTTTCCTGTGTTTGTGACCTCCATTCCCTTGCTGAGTCCCTCGCTCGCTGCAAGCATTATGCACCTCACAACACAGTTGCCCCTGTTTTGCGAAACCTCCATAACATACTTTCTGTCATCCATTTCAACGGTCAGAGCGTCTTTGATATTCGGGAGCACATCGGGGCTCTCAAAACGAACGTCAACGACCGGTCCCGCAACCGACACTATTTTACCTTTGCTCATAACTGGATTTCCTCCTCACTCAGATAATCTAACTCTTACGCCTTTGCTGTCAGTTCATTCCGCCGCGGTTTTTAGCTCCGCTGACAACCTCGGTTATCTCCTGCGTAATCGCTGCCTGTCTGGCTCTGTTATATTCAAGATTCAAAACATGGATCATGTCCCTTGCGCTTTTGGTAGCGGAATCCATAGCCATCATCCTCGCATGGTTTTCGGCAGCGTAAGCTTCGACCATTGCTCCGTAGAGCAGACCTTTGGCATAATTGGGCACGAGATTGGTCATTACCTCGCCCGGTGACGGAACAAACGCGGCCGTATGATGGATTTTGCGCCCGCCCTTTATCTCGCCGCTCGTGAACTTCTCTCGTTTAAACGGCAGTATCTGCACTATCTTTGGTTCCTCCACCATTGACGAGACCATATGCGTATAGACAACATATACATCATCAAGCTCCTCGCTTAAAAACTTATCAATCATTATATTGGCAACTTCCCTGGCACGGAACATTGTGGGATTCTGGGCGGTATACCTAAAGTAATGCTCATATGAGATACCCTTTCGGGCAAAATACATCCTGCCGACCTGCCCGATTATAAACAGCTTTACCTCGCCGCCCCTCTTCATTTCCTCTTCCGCAAAACGAAGCACGTTGTGATTATACGCACCCGCCAGGCCCTTATCGCCTGTGATTATGATAAATCCCTTTTTGCGCTTATCCTCCGGTATTGAGTCGCGGCGATGAAAAAACGCGTTGCCCGTATGCGGTGTGTGCTTTAAAATATGCGCGATCGTATTCTGAAGCGTTATAAAATACGGCTCTGTATCGTTGAGCTTCTGTTTTGCCCTTTTCATCTTTGACGACGAAATCAGATACATCGCATTGGTGATTTTCATAATATCACTGACACTTTTCTTTCTCGCCTTTATTTCGCTGATATTCGCCATGCTTTCACCTACTCTTTCGGTTCTTCTGCGGCCTCATTTGAATATTTCTCATTCTTTAAACGATTACACAAATCGACAATCGTTTTTTCGTCATTGTCGTCCATAACTTTTTCTTCCTGTATCTTTTTTACAAGCTGCGGCGCATGACGATTAATGTATTCGATAAGCTCGCCCTTAAACGCTCTGACCTCGTCAAGCGGCACATCAAGCAGTGCCCTATGTTTGCACACTGTCAGCAAAATGACCTGCGCACTGAGCGACAGCGGTTTAAGCAGCGGCTGCTTTATAACCTCCATTATCCTGTCTCCCGAATCGAGCAGCTCTTTTGTCACAGGATCCAAATCAGAACTAAACTGCGTAAATACTTCCATTTCGCGGTACTGCGCAAGGTCGATACGCAGCGTTCCGGCAACTTTCTTCATAGCCTTTGTCTGAGCCGCACCGCCGACACGTGAAACCGAAAGACCAACGTTTATAGCAGGTCTGACACCCGAGAAGAACAGCTCGCTCTCCAAGAATATCTGTCCGTCGGTTATTGAAATGACGTTTGTCGGGATATATGCCGAAACGTCTCCGGCCTGTGTCTCGATTATCGGCAGCGCGGTTATCGAACCGCCTCCGTGTTCTTCATCAAGGCCGCTTGAACGCTCAAGCAATCTTGAATGGAGATAGAAAACGTCTCCCGGATACGCCTCACGTCCGGGCGGTCTCTCAAGCAGCAGCGACATAGCTCTGTACGCAACCGCATGCTTTGACAAATCATCGTACACAATCAGCACGTCCTTGCCGCGGTACATAAAATACTCGGCCATTGCCGTGCCTGAATACGGGGCTATGTACTGCAGTGAAGCCAAATCTCCGGCAGATGCCGATACCACTATTGTATACTCCATCGCACCCAGCCTTTTAAAGTCATTGACCAGCTTTGCAACAGTAGACGCCTTTTGTCCGATTGCGACATAAATACATATGACATCCTTACCCCTTTGGTTGACAATCGTATCAACCGCAATAGAGGTCTTTCCGGTCTGCCTGTCGCCGATTATCAGCTCACGCTGGCCGCGGCCTATCGGGAACATACTGTCTATAGATAGTATTCCCGTTTCAAGCGGGGTACTTACGGGCTGTCTGTGTATTACTCCGGGCGCCGGATTTTCTATCGGATAAAAATCATCCTGCTTAATATCCCCAAGGCCGTCTATAGGGGCACCGATAGCGTCAACGACCCTGCCTATCATCGCATCACCGACAGGCACGCCGGCTCTCCGTCCGGTACACTTGACCTTTGAACCCTCGCGCAGGCCATAATCGCTTCCGAGTAAAACACAGCTGACGGTCTGCTCGTCAAGGCCCTGAACCATTCCCTTGACGCCGGTCTCAAAGATCACCATCTCACCGTACATTGCATTGCTCAGGCCATAGACGGTCACTATTCCGTCTCCCATACTCACAATCGTTCCTGTATCTTCAACCTGAAGCTTAGTATCAAAGCTGCTGATCTCCTCTTTAAGTACCGAGATCACATCGCTCGTATTAATAGTTGCCAATTATCTCACCTCTCGTGTCAGCATATCATACATTCTATCAAGTGCGGAAAGCGCACTGTTATCGTAAATTCTGTCATTTACCGTAAGTCTGAAACCTTTGATAAGCGCCTTGTTCTCAACCAAAATCAGCTCGGCTGTGCGGGCGTTATGCTTTTCCGCCACTGTCTTTTTAAGTCTTTCAAGCTCTTTACCTGGCGGCAGCGATGCGTATTCCAAAACGCCCTCAACCACGCCGTTATGCTCGTTATAGACCTGCTTATATGCGCTGCGGAGCGAATCCAAAACACTGTAATCACCGTTTTTGCACAGCACCTTTAAGACGTTAGAAAACTCCTTATCAAACAGCCTGTCTATCACGGCGCATTTTTCATTAAAGCTTACCGCCGGAGAAGAAAGCGCCTCCTTAAGCTCAACAATCTTAAGCGGCTCCAGCAGCTCAAGGGTTTCATCCATTGAGCTGTCGAGGCTGTATAAAACCTCGGCGTAGTTCAGTGCTTTCCTGCTTAATATCTTACTCAACCGTCTCACCAACCTGTTTTATAAAGCTGTTGATAGAAGAATCGGAAATATCCCCGCTCTCCATTGCCTTTTGCGCGGCGCACAGCGCGACGCCCGCAATCTCTGCTCTGGCTTCTTTGAGTGAACGCTCTTTTTCAAGCTCAATATACTTTTCGGCGTCTTTAATCATTATCTCGGCATCCTGCCGAGCCTTATCGATTATCTCTTCACCCTTTTCCTGAGCCTCGGCCTCTGCGTCCTTGATTATGCTGCCGGCTTCAGCCTTGGATTTCTCCAGCCTCTTTGCATACGCGATGCGCAGTGCCTCGGCCTCTTTTTTCACCTGCTCGGCATCATCAAAAGAGGCCTTAATCTCTCCCGCTCTTTTTTCCATCATCTCTGTAACCGGTCCGAACAGAAACTTCTTTAACAAAATAAACAGAATTATAATATTGACAAAGGTCCAAATTATATTCCAATCTAAGTTCAGCATAAACACCGACCTCCGCTTAAATAACTTTTATACCGCAGTCCGGTACTTCGGCGGGAATTTTAAATCCGTCCGAAACACAAAATCTCCTATAGTCTCCAAAAAGTTGATTATGCAAGGAAAAGTATAATCATAATCGCAATAACAAATCCGTATATCGCCGTTGCCTCAGCAAGTGCACAGCCCAAGAGCAACGCTTTGTTAATATCGCCCTTTGCTTCCGGCTGTCTTGCGATCGCCTCTGCAGCCTTGGACGTAGCTATACCGATACCGATACCGGCTCCGATACCCGTCAATGCCGCTATACCTGCTCCAACTGCTATTAATGCTCCCATTTTTCTACATCTCCTTAGAATGATATTATATAAAATTTAATTATTTTCAATTGTTATTCAATCGCTTCGCTGATATAAAGCGACGTCAGGAACACAAAAACGTATGCCTGGAGGAAACCATCGAATATATCAAAATACAGGCTCAGCGGCACCGGAACAACCGCCGGCACAACAAGCTTTATAAGCTCCATAATAACGAATGCGCCGAGCACGTTTCCGAAAAGCCGCATACACAGCGACAGTGGTTTTATGATAAGTTCAAGCACGTTAAACGGCGTCATTACCGGGGTGGGACCCAAAAAACTCTTAAGCCATCCCGATGCGCCCTTAGCACGCACCGCCGCGGCCTGAACCAGAACTATACTCATTATCGCCAGCCCCGCCGTTATATTAAGGTCTTTTGTCGGCGGTGTCAGACCGAACAGGCCGACTACATTGGCGCAGCCGACATACAAAAGCACTGTTCCGAGATACGGAATATAAGACTTTCCGTGCTCGCCCAGGATATCGGTGAAGAATTTGTATATCCAGCCGATAAACACCTCAAGAGCCATCTGTACCTTGCCCGGCATAATTTTAAGACTTCTGGTAAAAACTATACTCAGCAGAACCAGAAACGCCATTATCCCCCAGGTTATCACAACCGACTGAGGAACCGGTATCCCTCCAAACAGCGGAATAGTAAATGCTGTTTTGGTCTGATTCAGCATAGTATACA
>DXIJ01000091.1 GCA_019112945.1 Candidatus Monoglobus merdigallinarum
CGCAGGATATTTCGTATATGGACAGTATCGATATCGCGGATACCGCAGCAGACGCCGTTACAGTGAGTGATTATATCAAATCATCTTCGTCTGAGGGCGGAATATATCAGGTCGTCACATGGGGACGCACAGTTGAGGTCAAGGATAAAAACCTGTATCTGAACAATATCTTGATTGACGAAAACGTGGCTGCGCGGTTTATATTCAACGGCAGCACCGTGTACTACAGCAAGGACGGCGGAAATATTTATAAATATACAGTAAAGTCTGATGAGCGCGAATTAATATTCAGCGCACCCGGTGCAGTGATCGAAAACTGCCTTGATGACAAGTACTTGTATTACCGCACGCTTGACACAAACGGCAGAAACGATGACCTTGTTATATACAGCATGGAAAAGGCGGCAGAGACGGACAGGTTTGATAACGTCAACACCTTTATAATAGAGGAGAACAGAATATATATGCAGCCGAACGAGGAGACAGAGGATGACGGTACAGGTGAATACGCGCCGGAGCCGCTGCCCATCGTTGCAGCACAGCCGGACGGAAGCTCTGATACTGTTATAATCGAAAACGCAGGCTTATTTGTTGTTGATATTAATACTGTGTACTATGAGATGATCGAGTACGATGACGGAGAGCTTGTAAGAATGATTAGAAGTTATGACGTTGACAGCGGTGATTCAAGGGACGTAAAGAGCAGATATACAAAATCCTATGACGATTTGGAACTGATCAAGCTGACCCCTGCGTCCGCTACATACAGAAACAGAGTTTCGGGTGAGATATTAGCTGTTAATCTTTGATAGACAGACAATATTAGCAGGCTGCGGAAATCCGCGGCCTGCTGTTTATTATATCTTAAATTTTCGGAAGTGTATCAAAGCCCTTTTGCAGGTCCTCGTCTGTCGGAACGTAGTCGGTCATGGTATTATTGTTGTATGCCATGTAAGCCGACATATCGAAATATCCGGTTCCGGTCAGGCCGAACAATATCGTTTTTTCCTCGCCTGTCTCCTTGCACTTTAAGGCTTCGTCGACAGCAACCGAGATAGCATGCGATGATTCGGGAGCCGGAAGCGTACCCTCGCATCTTGCAAACATTGTCGCTGCGTCAAACACCTTTGACTGGATAACAGACCTTGCGTTTATATATCCTTGTGAGTAAAGCTTTGAGATTATAGCCGACATTCCGTGATACCTAAGTCCGCCCGCATGGTTGGAGGAGGGTATAAAGCCGTTTCCTAATGTGTACATCTTCATAAGCGGAGTGGTCTTTCCTGTGTCGCCGAAGTCGTAAGCGTATTTGCCTCGTGTAAGAGACGGACATGATGCGGGTTCAACAGCGATAAACTCAATACCGTTCTTGCCCTCAAGGCGTTCGGCCATGAACGGAGCGATAAGTCCGCCGAGGTTCGAACCGCCGCCTGCGCAGCCGATTATAACATCGGGCTTTACATCATATTTATCGCATGCGGTCTTTGTTTCAAGACCGATAACCGATTGGTGCAGCAGTACATGGTTAAGAACGCTTCCGAGTACATATCTGCAGTTTTCGTCTTTCATTGAGACCTCCATCGCTTCGGATATGGCGCAGCCGAGCGAACCGCTCGTTCCGGGGTTTTCCGCAAGGATCCTGCGTCCGACCTCGGTCGTGTCTGACGGGGAGGGGATCACCTTTGCGCCGTAGGTTGACATTACCTCTTTTCTGTAGGGCTTTTGCTCAGACGAGATCTTTACCATATACACGGTAAGGTCAAGCCCGAAAAATGCGCAGGCCATAGCAAGCGCTGTGCCCCACTGTCCGGCGCCCGTTTCCGTGGTGAGTGAGGTCAGCCCCTGCTGCTTTGCATAATATGCCTGTGCGGCAGCAGAATTTAGCTTGTGTGAGCCGGAGGTGTTGTTGCCTTCAAACTTATAGTATATCTTTGCCGGCGTGCCGAGCTTCTGTTCAAGATTGTATGCACGTACAAGCGGCGACGGTCTGTACATCTTGTAAAAGCTCTGGATATCCTCCGGGATAGGTATATATTTCTCGGTCGTGTTAAGTTCCTGCTTGGCAAGCTCTGTGCAGAATACATGCTCAAGCTCCGGCAATGTCACCGGCTGCAAGGTTGCAGGATTTAAAAACGGCTCGGGTTTTTCCTGCATAAACCCCCTCAAATCGAGCCATGCCTTTGGCATCTCATCTTCTGTCAGGTAAATTTTGTAAGGTACTTTTGTCATAAATACAATCTCCTTTTATTAAAATTTCAAGGCAGAAAACAAAAAGCCCCGGTCAAAGAACCGAGACTTGAAAAATCAATAATAATACACGGCAAACTAAAGCCGTCTCAGCTATACTATTCTAATCTCATCTGTTCTCATCTAACCTTGTTATTAGCTATTATATAATACTAATTTGCATTTGTCAATAGTTTTTTAAACTTTTTATATATTTAAATGTTTCATTCTCTCCCTTGTCGCGCAGCATTATAAGAAGCTCCTCAAGCAGAGCGGCTGTTTCATGGTGCATCACACGCCTGGCGTTGCCGCTGCTGAAGTATATCAGCGGGTGCTCGTCCGTGTAATTCTCCTTTTGGTAGGTCTTGCTGGCTGCAATCCTGTCGCAGAGCATTTCTTTAACATAAACGAGCGGCATTTTCACAGCTTCAAGCCTTTTGGTCTTTGGGTTATAGTCAGTCCAGTATTCGAAGTGGTGTTTGTTTCTGCCCTTGTGATGCATCCAGGCGAGAGA
Organism: Candidatus Monoglobus merdigallinarum; assembly: GCA_019112945.1. Classification (GTDB taxonomy): domain Bacteria; phylum Bacillota; class Clostridia; order Monoglobales; family Monoglobaceae; genus Monoglobus; species Monoglobus merdigallinarum. Next base: position 2,741 of record DXIJ01000091.1, read on the forward strand.
ATACCCGTAGGCGGCGCGTTCACCCTCGTTGGGGCTCTTTATGCCGCCCATGTAGTATTTTGCGCCCTTTGAAAATTCTGTCGGGCTGTATTTGGAAAGGTCGTGAAGCAGCCCCCTGAGCGGTATCCCGGCTTTGAACGCATGCTTGATCACCAAATGTCTGTGCTTTGTGATGGTTACAAAATGTCCCCACGCTTTTTTCATAATACAAGCCTCCGATAGATTTCAGTTTAGGCCGGTTTATTTGCCGGCGCGTACCTCTTCAAATTCACGCCGGATCTGTTCAGACGGCGGAGCAGTCAGCAGAGATACAACGATTATGCAAAGGCTTGAAAAGATAAATGCCGGAAGCAGTTCGTAAATATCAAACGCACCGCCGAGAGGACGGATAACAAGCTTCCAGAAAAATACCATCAAGCCGCCGCTGACCATACCGGCAACCGCTCCAAAGCGGTTGATGCGCTTCCAGAAGAGCGAAAACAGTACAAGCGGGCCGAACGTCGCCCCAAAACCTGCCCATGCAAACGATACGATCGTGAAGATAACACTGTTTTCATCAAGAGCAATAACTATTGCCACCAGTGTGATAAGCAGCAGAGTTATGCGAGAGACGATCATGACCTGCTTATCACTCGCATCCTTTTTAAACAGTCCCTGGAAGAGATTTTTTGAGAACGCCGAAGCCGCGATCAACAGGTAAGAATCCGATGAGCTGATAGTTGCCGCTAAGATTCCCGCCATAATGAAGCCTGCCAGCAGAGCGGGCAGCAGGCTGGTGGACAGCACGATGAAAATATTCTCTGCCTCAGAGCTTGTTGTGAGTGCGGTCGGGAAAAGAGAACGTCCGACAACGCCTATGAACACAGCAACAGAGAGCGAGATCAAGACCCAAACGGTAGCAATCCTGCGTGAACTCGTGAGCTCGTGCTCGCTGCGTATAGCCATAAATCTCAGCAGTACCTGAGGCATACCGAAGTAACCGAGGCCCCATGCGAGAGTTGAGCATATCGTTATAAAGCTGTACTGTCCGGGGTCTCCGAACAGCGGAACACCGTTTGAGGACTGCTGCACACCGCCGTCAGTCACAGGCGTGGCTATCCCGAACATGTCAAGAAAGCCCGGTATGTGCTTTACGTTTTCAATAACTGCCGAAAGACCTCCGGCTGATATTGTTCCGACGACAACGATGCATACAAGTGCGACTATCATAACAATCGCCTGCATAAAATCAGAAGCGCTTTCGGCGAGAAAACCGCCCAGAATTGTGTAAATAAGCACAAACAGTGCGCCCAGGATCATCATCGGTATGTATGGCGCCCCGAACAGCGTTGAAAACAGCTTGCCGCAGGTCACAAGACAGCTGGCGGCGTACACTGTAAAGAATATCAGAATAAATACCGCAGCGATCGTCATTATTACCTTTTTGTTCTCATGGAAGCGGTTGGAAAAGAATTCGGGCAGGGTGATAGAGTTCCCGGCTTTCACGCTGTATCTGCGCAGTCTTTTTGAAACGATAAGCCAGTTTATGTATGTGCCGGCGGCAAGACCTATTGCTGTCCAGGCTGCGTCCGCAATGCCGCACCAGTAAGCAACTCCCGGCAGACCCATCAGCAGCCAGCCGCTCATGTCCGATGCTTCGGCGCTCATCGCCGCGACCCAAGGCCCCAGGGAGCGTCCGCCGAGAAAATAGTTCTCGGAGCTCTGGCTTGCACGCTTTGCAAAGGCTATGCCTATACAGATGACCGCCGCCATATAAATACACATGGCGATCAATACTTGAATTTGGTTTGAATCCATAACAAACTTCCCTCCGTATTTTTATTTTTTTAATATGAAATTATACCATAATTTAAAATTATATCATAAAATTAAAAAAATTCAATATATTTACATTATATTTTTTGAATTTCTTGTAGGTTAAATCCTGCCGATTGACAGCCGTATCATATAATGGTAAAATAAAAAAGCAATGAAATAAGTTATTAAAAATAAGTTATTAAAAAGAGGAGGGCTTAATTATGAAAAAGGTTATTTCGGTATTGCTGCTTTCATTGCTTGCAGCTGTCTGTGTGCAGGTTTCGGCCGCGGCGCCGCAGGATATTATCGGAACATGGGAGGGCTGGTATTACGCCGCACAGGGCCAGACGGGAGCCAAGTTCACATTTTACGAAGAGGACGGAGAAGTTGTCGGAATTGAAGAGCTTTACTCAATGCCGGGGATGTCGAATGTGCCGGATCAGACTCTGTCTGTGACGGTCGAGGTTGAGGACGGCGAGTATGTGGTTACTGAGACAGGATGGATTGAAAACCGTCCTTCGGGCTGGAGCCTTGGGGTTTTATACTTAACTGTTGAGGACAGTGCCTTGGTCGGAAACGTAAACGGAGTTTCTTCAAACACTGTGTATTTATTAAAGGATACCGCAGAGTATACTCAGGTTTCCGATAGTGTCTATGATAACCACAGATACGAGGTGATCAGTGACAAAATGACCTGGGAGAGGGCGAGAGAATATTGTGAGGAGCAGGGCGGACACCTCGTGAGCATAAACTCTGAGGGTGAACAGAGGTTTATTGAAAGTCTGCTTAAGGCTTCTGAACTAAGAGAGTCTGATGATGTTTGGATCGGTACGTCAAGAGAACTTAATGAATTTAAAACGTGGGTCACGGGTGAGCCTGTGGATTATTCACTGTGGGGCTATCCGCAGCCTGACAATTTGGGCGGCAGCCAGAACTACGCCGTAATAGTAAACGGCGGCCGCGGCTCTGAGGGCGGCAGCTACTATATCAAGCAGTACGAGTGGGACGACAATTCAAATTCGTCAAGAGCCTTTGTGTGTGAATGGGAATCGTGGTCAGAGGCGGCCGAGTGGTCAACCCCCGAGCTGCAAAGAGCGGCTGAGTATGATTTGATACCGGACGTACTGGTGGGCAAGGATATGACGCAGCCGATAACGCGCGGGGAGTTTGCGGCCGTGTCTGTAAAGCTGTTCGAATCCATGACGGGCGGCAGAGCGGTCATGTCATCCGAGTGCGGCTTTAGGGATATAGAGAATAACGAAAACAGAAATTATATACTAAAGGCCTATAACATCGGTGCAGTGAATGGTGTGAGCGATACCGAGTATGCGCCGAACGACCTGCTGCAGCGCGAACAGCTTGCGGCAATGCTCTGCAGGGTCTACAAAAAGAGCGAGTGGCCGGAATGGACTCTTGAGACTGATGATAATTATACGATAAACTATTCGGGCGTTCAGAAGTTCGCGGACGATGCGCTGATTTCCGAGTATGCAAAGCCGAGCGTTTACTTCCTTGTTAAATATAACGTACTGAGCGGCGTAGGGGATAATAAATTTGCACCGCAGAATACCACACCGGCAGAGGAGGCGGAGGGTTACGCAAATGCAACCCGCGAACAGGCGCTGGTAATGTCTCTCAGAAGTTTTGAGAATCTTCATCTGCAGTAAATTTTGCTTAATATGAAAATAAAAATCAGCGGCTGCAACGGCGGCCGCTGATTTGCGTTATCTGAGTGAAATTTAATTTGATGTTATTGGTCGGTCTCGCTTGGCGTTGTATCCTTATCCTCTTTTATTATCTTTGTTACATTACAGCTTTCAATTCTGTGCTGTCTGACTTCAAGCACCTTGATTTTGAGGTCGTCGGTCTCAATCTGTCTTTGAGTTCCGTCCTTTGGTATCTCCCCAAGCAGCGATATTACATAACCGCCGAATGTCTCGTATTCGTGAGCCGGAAGCGTAATATCAAGCTCCTCTGCAACATCGGTGAGCTCTGCAGTACCGGGAACATGCCAGGTGTTATCGTCAGGGCTCATTATCTTGTAGATAGCATCGTCATCATCGTCATCGTTAAAGTCTCCGACGAGTTCCTCGACCAGGTCGGTAATAGTGATAATACCGCTCATGCCGCCGTATTCATCCACGACCACAGCAAAATGGTCGGCGTCGTTCTGCTTCATCTTTGCAAAAAGTCTGTCAGCTTTCATGTTCTCATGAACAAAGTACGGCTCACGCACAGCGTTCTGCATAATATTGTCCTTGCTCCTGTCGGTCAGGCGGAAGTAGTCTTTAGCGTCGAGAACGCCGATAACGTTGTCAATGCTGTCGCTGCATACAGGGAATACGGAGTGTCTTGTTTCGTGTATAATCTCCTCCCATTTTTCTGCACTGTCGGCAGCCCAAAGAACATCAACATCGGTTCTGTGCGTACATATTTGCTCGGCAGTCATGTCGTCAAATGCAAAAACGTTCTTGATTATTAGGTTTTCGGTCTCGTCAATGGTTCCCTTTTCGGCTCCGGCGTCCGTCATCATGAGGATCTCCTCCTCGGTGACAGTGTCGTCATCGTTCTCAGGGCCTATACCGATAAGCTTTAAAAGCGAGTTTGTAGAGATGTTAAGCAGCCACACAAGCGGTGCAAAAACCTTTGATATCGCGGTTATAAAGCCGGACATTGCCAGACTGAGCTTTTCGGAATTTTTCATGGCTATTCTCTTGGGTATGAGCTCACCGAATACAATATTAAAGTATGAAAGTATCAGCGTAATTATAACGACAGACGCGGTGCTAAGTACGTCAGGGGGTATCGGAAGCCCTGACAGCAGGTTCATCAGGTATACTGAAAAGTTGTTGGCAGCAAAAGCCGAGCCGATGAATCCGGAGAGCGTTATCGCAACCTGGATAGTCGAAAGAAACTTTGCCGGCTGGCTGGTCAGCTTTTTAAGCCTTATCGCGCGGTTATCGCCGCTTGCCGCAAGTTTATCAAGCCTTGTATCGTTTATCGAAACGACCGCGATCTCTGCTCCGGCGAAGATCGCATTTAACAATATAAGTATAATTTGCAGAATAATCTGCCCAAACATATTATTATCCTCCTATAATTAAATGTAAAACTGCATTAAAACGCAAAAAAACACAGCCTAACATAAATAGTAATGCAGACTATGCCAATATTTTATGTATAAAACGTATTCAACGCATTTTTTACTGTAGTAATTATGAGAATTATCAGATTCATCGCTGTCTTGACTATTGTCCATTATTGTTTTCACCTCCCGGATACATTTAAGTAATTATATCTTATAACATATATATTCACAAATGTCAACACCGTAAGCGAAAGTGAATAAAAAAACCTGATATTATACTAAAAATCTTTAGTGTTTAGTGTGTGGGAGAGAGTACACAGATTTTATATGAAAATTATCATGCTTTGATGGCATAATATGTTATGCAATATAAGTATTTGCTATTTTAAAGGCCGTGTTGTAAAATTAAAACAGAATAAAAAAATTTGTAAAAA
>DXIJ01000092.1 GCA_019112945.1 Candidatus Monoglobus merdigallinarum
CCGCATGCTTGACTATCGAAAGTCCGAGTCCGGTTCCGCCGGTTTCTCTCGAATGACTTTTATCTACTCTATAGAACCGCTCAAATATACGCTTTTGCTCGCTCTTAGGGATTCCTATACCGTTATCCTTAACGGAGATAAGCGTTCTGCCGCTGTCATCACCTTTAACCTCCAGCCTGACAAAACCGCCTTTGTTGTTGTATCTTATAGCATTGTCGCAAAGGTTGAATATCATCTCGTGTATCAGACTTTCGTTTACCTTTAATCTCCGGCTGCTGCCGTCAAGCTCCAGGCTTACACCGTGCTCAGAGGCCTTTATCTCAAGCTCCGACACCACATCCCTTGCCACCGAAAAAATATCGGTATCTGTCATTTCTATTCCGCCCGCGCCCTCGTCAAGGCTTGACAGGCGGATTATATCGTCGATCAGCGCAAGCAGCCGCTTTGCTTCCGAATTTATCTGATTTAAAAATCTCGGCGCATCCTCCGGCTTGGCAATGCCGGCTTTCATGATCTCGCTGCAGCCCATGATAGACGTCAGCGGAGTTTTGAGCTCGTGCGACACGTTTGCCGAAAACTCACGGCGTATTCTCTCCGCCGCCTCCTTTTCGGTTATATCATGCACGAACAGAAGCACCGCATACACCCGGCTTTTTTCTTTCTCTGACGAAAAATCCCTGGCAACCGACGACAGCGAAATCCTATATGTTTTGCCGCCGCGTTCTATCGTTATATCCTGAGACACACCCGACATGGCGTTTTCTATCGCCTTCCTGAAATTTTTGTCCCGGCATACGCTTAAATATGTCTGCGATGAGCCGCCGCTTCTTTTGTTCGGCACATAGGTGAAGTTAAAAATCTTCTCTGCCGCCTTATTGACAGAGATAAGTCTGCCGTCTGTGCCGACAATAATAAGTCCGTCGTTCATGTGCTGTGTTATAAACTCATTTTCACGCTGCGCCTCATATACTGCGCTCAGCTGCTCAATCATCTCTTTGTTCTGTACATCTATACGAATGAGCAGCGGTGACAGCTCCTCATACGTCTCAGTCGACAGCGGATCATCCAAATCAATTTTGTTTATAGAGGATGTGATAGAACGCGTCAGCGCACCGGCGAACGCAAGCGCTGCCGCAAGCAGCACGATTATCGAAAACAGTATGCCGGGCATGGCGCTTGCGACCAATCCGAACACGCTTGATACCTCGCACGCTATCCTTAAGACATCACCGCTTTGCAGCCTGAGCGCGTAGTAATAAGTCTCCTTGCCGAACGTAGATGAAACTCTGGTATCCTCTCCGGTTCCGCTTTCAAACGCTTCCATGATCTCCGGTCTGTCAGCGTGGTTCTCCATATCTGCGGACGAACCGTAGCTGTCATACTTAACGGTGCCGTCCGGCGCCACTATGGTCAGCCTGTTGCGGATCATGCTTCCGACCCGGCTGAAATCTATATCCCCGTATTCCGACTCGACAGAGCTTATAAACGCCGCATCATCCCTTAGCATTCGCTTTGTTTCAGCGGTCAAAATGCCGTATAGCAAGCCTGTCACAATTACCGTGGTTATCAGCATGATAGCTAAGGTAATTGCGGCAATACCCGCAAAAATTTTGCTGCTGAGCTTCATACAGCACCTCCGTTATTGTCTACTCAATCCTGTAACCCACACCTCTGACTGTTTTTATCAAATGTCCGCCGCTGCCAAGCTTCTGTCTCAGGGTTCTTATGTGAACATCGATCGTCCGTGTCTCGCCGTCAAAATCGTAGCCCCAAATCCTTTCGAGCAGAACATCTCTTGTCATTACCGCTCCCTGGTTTTGCATAAGCAGCCTCAATACCTCAAATTCTTTCAGCGTCAGCACAACCGGCTTTTCATCAACCTCAACCGTATGCTTTGCGGTGTTGAGCACAACGTTTTCTATGCGGTATTCACTGTCTGCGCCGCTATCTTTAAGCGCGTCCACACGCCTCAGAACTGCTTTGATCCTCGAAATCAGCTCCATTATACCGAACGGCTTTGTTACATAATCGTCCGCGCCGCTGTCAAGGCCTACAACCTTATCGAATTCTGTGTCCTTGGCAGTCAGCAGTATGACAGGGAGCTTTTTGGTCTTTGGTTCCTTTCTGAGGCGTTTTAATATGCTTATGCCGTCCTCGCCGGGGAGCATTATGTCAAGCAGTACCAAATCAGGCTGCCTGCCTGCCTCCAGCTCCTCAAAAAACTGTTTTCCGCTTTCAAAGCCTATTGCTTTAAAACCGGTGTTTTCCAAGCTGTAAACTACCAGTTCGCGGATACCGCTGTCGTCTTCAACACAATATATCATCAATTATATCACCGCTTTAAGTTGACATTTTTCCTGTGAGTTCCGGTAATTGAGAACTCTACCCACTCGCCGATATTTACGGCATGGTCGCCTATTCTTTCAAGATACTTAACGACCATAAGCAAATCAAGTGCTGTCGAGGCGTTCTCGGTATCTTCTTTGATATACTTGATCAAGTCGTTATTTATCGCTATGAAAAGTGCGTCCACCTCATCATCGCGTGCTATAACATCGCGCGCTAAATCCAGGTTACGGCCTACGAAAGCATCGACGCTCTCGGTGACCATTTTGGAAACACATTTTGTCATCTTTTTGAGATGCTCTATATTGTAACCGCCCCTGATTTCGGTGTGCATTACTATCTCGGCAATATCTGCCGCCTGGTCGCCTATACGCTCCATGTCTGTAATCATTTTAAGCGCAGATGAAATCAGTCTTAGATCGGTAGCCACAGGCTGCTGCTTCAGCAGCAGCTTTAGGCAAAGCGTCTCAATGTCACGTTCTACCTGATTTATCTCTTCTTCAATGGCGATCGCCTCATCGGCAACCTCAAGATCATGGTCAAGCAGAGCGCGCACAGCGCAGTCAATAGCATTTTCACACAGTGCGCCCATCTCAATTAAGTCCTTGTTTAAAACCTCAAGCTGTTTATCAAACTTATTTCTCATATTAATTCTCCATTTCGATAGCTTTATTATCCGAACCGTCCTGTGATGTAGTCCTCAGTCCTCTTGTCTTTTGGCATTGAGAACAACTTCTCGGTATCTCCGAACTCAACGACCTCACCCAGGAGGAAAAATGCTGTTTTGTCAGAAATTCTTGTCGCCTGCTGCATACTATGCGTTACTATAACTATAGTATACTTCTTTTTGAGTTCAAGTGCAAGGTCTTCTATTTTAGAAGTTGAAATCGGGTCAAGCGCCGAGGTCGGCTCGTCCATGAGCAGCACCTCCGGCTCGACCGCCAGAGCACGTGCTATACATAGTCTCTGCTGCTGACCGCCCGAAAGCCCAAGCGCGCTTTTTTTGAGTCGGTCCTTGACCTCGTCCCAGATTGCGGCGTTCGAAAGCGAACGCTCTACAATTTCATCAAGCTTTGACTTGGATTTTACGCCATGAGTTCTCGGACCGTAAGCAATGTTATCATATATGCTCATGGGAAACGGATTGGGCTTTTGAAAAACCATGCCTACGCGCTTGCGCAGCAGGTTTGTGTCCATATCCTTATATATGTCAACGCCCTCAAGCTTTATTTCGCCGTCTATCTTACAGCCTTCGACCAGATCGTTCATTCTGTTTAGAGTTTTTATTAAGGTTGACTTTCCGCAGCCCGACGGGCCTATAAAGGCCGTGATCTCATTCTTGGGTATTTCCATATTTACATTTTTCAGAGCATGAAAGTCGCCGTAATGGAGGTCTAAATTCTTAATGGATATTATACTCATAATCTTTGCCTTTCTGTTTGCATAAGCTAAAGCAAACTTATCAATATTTTAAAGAACTGTTGTTATTTTGCAGTTATCTTCTTCGCGAGCACGCTTGACAGTGCGTTAAGCAGAACAACCGTAATAAGCAGTATAACCGCGGTCGCATATGATTGCTCAGAATTAAGGCCCTCGCTCCAAAGTGCGTACATATGTACCGCTAATGTACGGCCTGAGCCCAGGAGATTGTCGGGGATCTGTGCAACAGTACCCGCCGTATAGATAAGCGCGGCGGTCTCGCCCACGATTCTTCCCACCGACAGCACAACGCCCGAGAGTATTCCGGGAACAGCCGATGGCAGAACGATCCTGAACACTGTTCTGAGCTTGCCGGCGCCGAGGCCGAAGCTGCCCTCTCTGAAGCTGTCGGGAACAGCCTTTAAGGCTTCCTCTGTCGTTCTTAAAATAACCGGGAGTATCATTATTACAAGCGTAAACGAGCCCGCAAGCAATGAATAGCCCCAGCCGAACGAGGTAACAAACAGCAGAAATCCGAAAAGTCCGTACACAATCGACGGGATACCCGAAAGAGTTTCTGCTGTAATTCTGACCAGTCCGACGACCTTGTTGCCCCTCTTTGCATATTCGACAAGATATATTGCCGAAAATACACCGAGCGGCACCGCTATGATCAGTGACAGAAATGTCATTATGATCGTATTGATCATTGCCGGAAACAGCGAAACGTTTTCCGATGTATACTCAAGACTGAATAAGTCAAGCGACAGGTTCGGGATACCTTTTATCAAAATGTAGGCAATAAGGCAAATCAATACGCCAAAGGTCAAAAATGCCGCAATATATACCAAAGCTCTTAAAACCGCGGATTGAGTTTTCGCATTCTTCATATTATTCATACTACCGTTCCTCTTAATGTCCTGCTGAATAACCGCAACGCCGGATTGTGATTCAATCTTGTTCATTTGTTCTCCTGCCTCCTTTTAAGGATTGAGAATGAGAGGTTTATAATCAAAATAAACACAAACAGCACGACTGCAGTGGCAATAAGCGCCTCTCTGTGAAGGTCTGCGGCATATCCCATCTCAAGCACGATGTTTGCGGTCATCGTTCTGATGCCTGTAAGCAGACCCCTTGGGATTATAGCCTGATTTCCGGCGACCATGATAACAGCCATTGTTTCGCCGATAGCGCGTCCGACGCCGAGAATAACTCCCGCCATAACACCGGAAGTGGCAGCGGGAAGCACAACCTTAAATACGCTTCTCTCATGGCTTGCGCCGAGCGCCAGCGAGCCCTCGTAATAGCTCTCCGGAACCGCACGCAGAGCCGATTCGCTTACAGATATGATTGTGGGAAGTATCATGATTCCAAGTACTATCGATGCCGCAAGCATACTCGTTCCGCTTCCTCCGAACAAATCGCGTATAAGCGGAACTATGACCATCAGTCCGAAAAAGCCGTATACGACCGACGGTATGCCCGCCAGGAGGTCAACAGCAGGCTTTAAAATCTTATAAAGCTTATCAGGACAGAACCTGGTCATAAATATTGCAACAAGAATACCGATAGGCACACCGATAATTATCGCACCCGCCGTTACGTAAATACTTCCGAGTATCATGGGAAGGATCCCGTACACATTATTTCCCGGCCGCCATTGACTTCCGCCTATAAAATCAAACAGTCCGATCTTCGCCATCGCCGGTATTCCGTTTGCAAACAGGAATATGCATATCAGTGCGACCGCAAGGATCGAGGCGCAGGCTGAAAACAAAAATACGCCGTGCATAAAATTTTCTTTAAATTTATTCATAAAAATCTCCGTTCTTTTGCTGGATTTTCAGGCAGTCGATTTTGGACGGGCAAACAGCCGCCCGTCCAAAACATGACTTCTACTGCTCCGAAAGCTGGCTCCAGTTTGTGATCTCGCCCGTGTATATCTGCTTTACCTGCTCCTGTGTTATATCGTCGACAGCATTCTCCTTGTTTACTATAACCGAGATACCGTCAAGAGCGATAACCGTAGAGGTAACACCTTTTTCAATCTCACTGTCCTTAAGTTCACGGCTTGCCATTCCGATATCGCAGACGCTTTCGATTGCATTATTAACGCCCGTTGTCGAGTCACTCTGCTGAACCTCTATAGTTGCGCCCGGGTTTACGGCTGTATACGCTTCCTTAAGCTTCTCCATAACAGGCGTTACGGAAGACGAACCCGAAACGACCACTCTGCCCTCAGGTCTTGTACCCGCATATGCGCCTGTGTTTGAATCCGAAATGTAGCTGTTGTCCTCTACGACTTTCTGACCTTCCTCACTCAGGATAAATGCGATGAAGTCCTGTGCGACCTCTGACAAACCATCCTTTGTAACAATATTAAAAGGACGCGATACCTTATATGTTCCGTTCTTTATGTTCTCAGCCGTTGCTTCAACTCCGTCTACCTTGAGCGCCTTTATCGTGTCGTTCATGGAGCCCAGCGAAATATATCCTATTGCGTTTATGTTTCCGGCAACGCTTGTCATCATTACCGATGTACTGTTGGTGATATCGGCTGTATCTATCGTCTTGTCAACACTCTCGCCGTTCTCCTCTTCTTCGATCTCAAAAAGCTCGATGAACGCGCCTCTTGTACCGGAGCCGTCCTCACGCGAAATTACCGTTATACCGTCGTTTGCAGCAGTGCCGCATGACGCGAGCGATACACAGCCTACCGCAAGAGCTGCCGCGCAGGCCGCAGCCTTAAAAAACTTCTTCATGACCTTTCCTCTGATAAAACTCATCCTTTAACTCTCCTTTGTTTATTTTGTAGATTTTTTTCATCTGCAATTGTCATATTATTACGGCAATGTAAAATCCAAAATCTCTTAAATGTAAAATCTATGTTAAATATTGCCATATTTTGAATCAAATATTCAATTTTCAAACCCGATATTTTACATTCATGAAGAATGTCCTAAAATGTCAAAGAGTTTACGGCTAAATTTATTGACAACAAAACTGTTTTAATATAAAATATTCATTGTGCTCCGGTGCAGTAACACAACTGTAACAGCAATAAAACAAAAGATTAATGTATCAGGAAATGGAGTTTTTATAAATGTTATGCCGTGACATAGGAATAGATTTGGGAACATCAACGGTTCTGACATATGTCAAATCAAAGGGTATTGTTGACAGAGAGCCGTCTGTCGTTGCCGCTTCGGCGGACAGCAACAAGATTATAGCAATAGGAGCCGAGGCTCAGAAAATGCTCGGCAGAACCCCGGACAGCATTGTTGCCGTCAAGCCGATAAGAGAGGGTGTTATATCCGATTACACAACTGCTGAAAGAATGCTCAGACACTATATACAAAAGGCGTCCGGCAGCAGCTTTCTCGGGACGTTCATAAAACCCCGGCTCATCTTCAGCGTTCCCAGCAATATCAGCGAGATCGAGGAACGCGCCGTGATCGACGCAGGACTGAGAGCCGGAGCCGGACGGGTTAACTTGATCGAAAGTCCGCTGGCCGCGGCGCTCGGCGTCGGTATAAACATTGACGAAGCGCGCGGCAGCGTTATTGTCGATATAGGCGGAGGCACATGTGACATAGCGGTCATATCTCTCGGCGGGATAGTGATAAGCAGCTCTGTAAAGACTGCGGGAGACAGCTTTGACGATGCGATAATCAGATACATCCGCAAGAAATACAATGTACTTATCGGTGAACGCACAGCCGAACAGCTCAAAAACAAGATAGGCTGCGTCTCAAGACGCGATAAACTGCTGGCAATGGAGGCGAGGGGCAGGAGCCTGGTCTCCGGCCTGCCAAAGACCATTCAGGTGTCAAGCGATGAGATACTGGAAGCGCTTAGAGACCCTGCGGGTTCGGTTATCGATGCTATCAGGACGCTGCTTGAAAAGACCCCGCCCGAGCTCATAGGCGATATCTGCAAGAACGGTATAATCCTGACCGGCGGATGCAGCCGTATTTACGGGCTGACAAGCCTTATCTGGCGCGAGCTCAGCATGAAAGCACAGCTTGCTTCCGACCCCGAGACCTGTGTTGTTATAGGTCTCGGCAAGGCGATGGATCACCCAGAGCTCTTCAAGAAATAAAAATGGGGTGTAAAAAAATCGCCCAGAGTGTTCAAGGGCAAAAAAACTTGACGATATTTGCTTTTAATGTGCTCAAAAAATTAAAACATCCAATTAAATGCAGAAAATCCGCCCTTTTGAGCGGATTTTCTATGTTTATGCCCTTGAACTACGAACAAAAATCAGCCTCGGAGTATACCTATACGCCGTCGGGCAAGGTTTACAGCGCCAAATGCGGCCACCGCTGTAAACTGATTTTTGTCCGTTCTGAACTATTTTTTGAACACCCCATACGCAATCATTTTATATGTCGAGTTTTTTTGCAGCCCCTTTATCTTTCTACATCCAGAATGCTACAAGGCTCTGTACCGTATAATAGAGCATCGGGTTAGCCTCCATTATTGAATCCTCGGTATGGGCGAATATCCTCAAAAATACCAGCGCTATCGTAACGGCCGACAAAATATTAACCGTGTTAATAAGTCCCGCATTTTGGGGCGCACCGTTTTCAAAGGAATCATAGTATGAGAATATCGTAACGCACGCCGCAATCATGCCGAGCCATACAAAATCCGTAAAATATCTTGTCAGCAGCCCTGCCATTTGTGCGTCCACTATCGCCAGCACGGCGACCAGCACGAGGCATACGCAGATGATACTGTGAGCGCGTTTATACTTAAAGCTGCGTCTGTGCGCCGCTCCCCAAAGCCCAAACACCAGTATCGGGAACAGCCAGAACACGCCGCCCACCATTTTCTCGGTAAGCGTCAGACCCTGGTATGTCGTCTGTGCCGAAAAATCATTCAGGAACGGGAATACCGCATCAACGTTTATGGGCTGAAACAAATATGAAAACAGCCCAAGGCCTGTCCTGCCCCACTTCCAGCCGCGCGCCGTCATATCGTTTGTCGTCAGATTATAGTTGGCGCCGAAGTCAAAAGGCGAGCCGAAGCGTGCGTAGTTGTACCACATTATGCCTATCGCCGCAACCACAAACGGCAGGCATACGGCAAGGGTCTGCCTGAGAGAGTTTTTGGAAAACAGCCTGCGCATCTTAAAAATATGCGTCCAGTAAAACGCTATGCCTACGGCTGCAACAAGCAAAAACTGAGGCCTGCATCCCGCCGTCAGGGCAACGCACAGCGAGCCCAGCACAAGCCGCCATGATATCAGCTCTCCGTCACTGTCCGCTGATATCCAAAAATACAGACCAAACAGCCCGAACGCCAGCGCCGATATGCTTGGCACAAGATAAAAATCGGGCTTATAGACTGCGTACCCAAGCACCGAGACCGCGCCGAATACCACCGAAAGCATCAGCAGCAGTGCAAGCGGTACGTTTTTAAACCACTTTTTTACTATTTCCCAGAGCAGCAGCAAAATCCCCACCATAACAAATATGCCGAATATATAAACCGCAACGTAGTTAGGAAGCTCTCCGCCCGTTATAAGATTGTACGGCAGATACAGCAGCAGCGCGGGCACTACTCCGAAATAGACATAGCACTTGCCTTCAAAATAAGCGTTATCCCAAAGCGCGGTTGAGACTGCCGACATACGGCTGCTGTAGTCATACGGGTTTTCAAGCTCAAGCAGCCTTTCGGGTATATCCTTATCAAGGTACAGGTGCCCGTCCTTAAACGCCTCTATCAGCTCATAATACTGACGGTGGTGGTCATAGTTTTCATGCCAGGTTATAGCGGTAGAGTTCCAGTGTATCATGTTCCAGAAGAACACCGCCTGAACGATTATAAGCGCCGCCGCAATAAGCTTCTGCCGGTTTTTGCTCAAATCGGCCTTATATTTATACACAAACGAATGCGGCCTTAAAAGGTATGCAAGCATACAAATAAGTGCAAAAATCAAAAACCTCTGCCATGAAAACATCAGCGGCACGTTCACATTAAGCCCGATATCTTCAACAGCGCGTACTCCGCTGACTCTTATCGTCAGGTCTTTGATATCTCCGCTGAAGTTAAGCCTTATATACTGGCTGCGCTCAACATTCTTTAAAACAGTGACCGCCGGCGCCGAAAGCGGCGACGAGTTTCCCTCGTCGCTCGCCGAAACGGTTATTTCCGCTTTCTGCCCGCTCTCGGCCGGAGATACATGAATATACTTTATCTCGGTGTTTAAATCATTATACTGGACAGTGCCGCTCTGACCGGAAAAGCTTATTCGTCCGTTTTGGACTTCCGCGCCCGACGGTGCGGCGGTTACCGGTGTATCAAACGCCGAGGACACCCACTTATAGTTAAAGACAAAAAGCTCGCAGACAAGTGCCGCTATCAGGATAACGCCAAACACCGCAAGGTACTTGCGCGGCGTTTCTTCGCCCCTGAGCAGTCCTGTGATTTTACTTACAAATACTTTCATACGGCTGTTCTCCTTTTAACATCTATTTCACGCACTGCGGTTATTTGAGACTCTAAAGAGCTTCAACGCCGCTGCCGCCAGCACAGTGAGCAAAGTCAGCGCACAGCCGAGCTTAAAGTACCAATGCCCCGAATATCTGATATTAACAGTCTCGGCGCCGTCAGTCAGCGCGACCCTCATACAGTGGTTATCTCCGTCCGTCAGCTCAAGCCTGTTTCCGTTATTGTCCTCCGCACTGTAGCCGTCATAGTACAGCAGCGGCACCTCGAGCCATTCGCCCTCAGAGGCACCGCTCAGACGAACTTCAATATTGCTTCCGTCCTTTTTGTACTCGAGCACCTCGGCGTCTCCGCTGCCCGTAACATATCTGTTGGGCGTGAGCTGCTCCGCATCAGTTCCCACGACATAGTACTCGTCATCAAGACCTGCGGCGCCGTCTGTCGATACCGCCTGACCCTTTTTAAGCGCAGGGTCGAGCTCAGTCGTATACGCCGTGCCCCAGTGCACAAACGAGACCGCACAAACAAACACAGCGGCTGTGAGCGCGGCTTTTTTCATGCGCTCACCCTTTAAAAATGCTCCGGCCGCAAGCGCACCGACTATACAGAATATCGGGCTGGCAAGACTCAGAAATCTCCACGGCATTCTGACAGTGCCGCAGAACATATTTATAAGCTTGTTCTGCTGCAGAATTTCCCACGGGAACAGCGTCGTTGCCATAAACAGCAGCAGCATTCCAAACGCAAACATACCGGCGGCAAAACCCTCGTTTTCGATGCCCCGCTTTTTTCTGAACAGAAAATATACCGCGCACAAGACCAGGCATACGCTTACCCCTACGCCCAGAGACAGCGACATATTGCCGCGCAGACCGGCAGATATGAGCTGAGAATATCCAAACTCCGTATTAAACACATTAAACAGCTCTGTCGGGAACACAGCGTTTGCAAAAAACTCTGTGTTTTCCTTGGTATGCCTTATTGCCATATCAAGCCCGAAGTAATAGTTTATAAACGCGGGCAGATACCACATATTGAGCAGCACAGTAAGCCCTGCCGCCTTAAAAAATCCGAACCAGCGTCTCTCCGAAACAAAGCTCTTTATAAACATTATTACAGCGGCGGCAATAGTTATCATCACAAATACCGTGCTGATGATATGCGACTGGAACACACCTGTGCAGCCAAGCGCCAGAATCCACCACTTTTTCTTATCACCCTTCAGCAGGCAGAACAGCCCGTAAATAACGAGCGGGAAAAACACCATAGAAAGCGCTTCGCCGAGCGCGGCTCTGTAGCACAGGTTTATAACTCTCCAGGTAGACAGGGTGTACACTACCGAGGCAAAGACCCCGGTATAGACCGACTTTGAGATGCCCTTTGCGGAAATATACATTATCACCGCCGTAGCAACATTCACCAAAAACAAAAATGTGTTGTAGGCATAAACGGGCGATGCGCCGAGCAGCCTCAGCAGCGCCGGTATATACAGAAACAGCTCCGGGTACACACTCGCGGTAATATAGCCGTAGCCGTTGTTATGGGTCGGATGAACTCTGACCGGGAACTGTCCCGAAAGCAGCCCGTCTTTTATACCCTCTATGCGGTAGAGGTGAAAATTCAAATCGTGCCCGAAGCCCACAGTTCCGCTAAACAGCGGATAGCTTGCAAACACAGCCACGCACAGTATGACCGCCGCGGCAATATCCCCCTTGTCCCCGCCGTGCCTGAAGAACCTGATATAGAGCGCATACAGCATTCCCAGGATAAGCAGAAGCGTCATCAAGGACAAGTCCGAATACAGCTTGCCGCTTGAAGAGACCTCAACCGAGCGCAGACCTGTACTGCTGCCGCCGAGTATGATTATATCGCTTTCGTCCTTTTCGAGCGTCATGGTAAACGCGCTTCCCGCACGGCCTGAGGCAAGCTCTCTGCCATCGCCCGTAACAGCCGTAACAGTACCGCTTCCGCTGATATTTACGCTGTATTCACCCTTTGGAAAGGTGAGGTGCGGCGTATACTCAAAAAGTCCGTCAAAGTCCGACTCTCCGGCAGATGTCAAATCAAACTCCACGCTCCGCGCTCCGTAAAAATTCATCATCAGCAGGATCCCTATAACAAATACTGCTATAACCGAAATTACCCACTTTCGGCTGAGTTCTTCGTTTTGTGATTTCTTTGTAATTTGCTTTTTCATATCAAAGACGCATTCCTTTACTTCTAATTATTTTCAGCTCTTTTCAGCTCTCTGAGCCGCTCTTCTGCCCGAATGAGCCTATACTCGAAATCCTGCTTGTTTTTCTGGACCAGGGTTGACAGTATGAGCCCCGAAAAATATGCCAGAATAGCGGTAAGCGCTACAAATCCGCAGACCACAAGTGTCGGTATCTTGGGCACAAGCCCGGTTATTATATACTCCAAAAGCACCGGCACGAAAAACGCTGCCGCCACAAGCAGCAGGAGCACAGATACCCAGGTGAAAAACTGCCGCGGCTTATAGTTTTTATAGAGCCGCGCAATCGTCTTTATCACCTTAAACCCGTCCGAGTAGGTATTGAGCTTAGACTGGCTGCCCTCGGGACGGTCGCGGTAATCGATTATCACGTTGCTGACGTACATGTTCTTGTCCACCGCGTGTATTGTCATCTCTGTCTCTATCTCAAAACCCTGGCTCAGCACCGGGAATGTTTTTACAAAGTTATAGCTGAATGCACGGTAACCCGTCATTACATCCTTTATATCATTTTTAAAAAGCCTGTTTATAGAGCCGCGCACAAGCGAGTTCCCGATATTGTGGAACGGACGCTTGTTCTCGGTAAAATATGTTGACGACAGCCTGTCGCCAACTACCATGTCGGCCTTGTTTTTGAGCACAAGCTCCGCCATCTCGGGAGCGTACTCCGCAGGATACGTATCGTCGCCGTCCGTCATAATATACACCTCGGCATCAATTTCACGAAACATACGGCGAATGACGTTACCCTTGCCCTGCATATATTCATGCCTGACAACTGCACCCGCTTCTTTAGCGCGCTCTGCCGTTCTGTCGCTCGAATTATTATCATAAACATATATCACAGCCTCAGGCAGCGCCGACTTAAAATCGCGCACTACCTTTTCAACCGTTTTTTCTTCGTTATAGCACGGTATAAGCACTGCTATCTTATCTAAGCTCATAATAAACCTCACTTTTGCGTGACCGCACAGAAATTTCCGTAGTCGGCAAAATTGTACCGGGACGCATTAAAATACTGCTTGTCGCTCTTTAATATGACATATGCGGCGTCCTCGTTCTCAGTCTCGCGTACACTGCTGCGCGTAAAGCTCACATAGTTAAAACGCTCCTCATACGGCAGCAGGCTTTCGCCGTGCTGACTGTCGGTCTTGCCCTGAAAGTATTCCGCATCGGTCTCGTCGTAAAACATCGTAAGTATCTCGCTGACATGCGCATATCCCTCGCCCTGGGCGTCCGCTGTAATATAAAGCTTTTCTGCCCCGGACGCTTCGGCTGTATCAAGCGCGTCTCCGAACCCGTAGTAAAACTGGCTCTTTATAGAATCGGCATATGTTCCAAAATACGCCGAGATAAGCAGCACGCCGAGAACTCCGTAGATGCACAGATTAGACCACTTAAAATATTTTATTTCTTTTATGGTAAAGTATATTCCAAGCACTGCAAACATCATTATTCCGTAATACACAAGATTTATCCTGTTGATATTAACGCCGTTTGTCAGCACGCCGACCCACAGCCCCGCAAGCAGCGCAAACAGCACAAGCCCCTTTGCGCCCTCTGTCTTGCTGCGCAGCAGCTCGACAAATCCGACGAACACAAACGGCATTGTGCAGAAAAACATTGTGCCAAAGCCCTCTATATCATTCCAGGGCAGATCCTTTTTCTGCAGCAATGTGGTATTAAGCAGCGATTTTAAATTTAAACCGAGCTGTTTCATCGGCTCGTCGGAAAACAGCAGTATATCACTTGAGCGCACACTGCCGGGGTAATATTGTATTGTCACAAACGGAAGCTCGATAGTATCCCATTTAAAATAGTTCACGGCCATAGTCAGAATAAACGGCCATGCAATGGCAAGGTATACGCCGGCGCATATCAGAATATCAATAGGCTTCATACGTTTTCGTATTGTATAATACACGCATACCGCCACCAAAAATACCGGGATCGTGTAGATAGTTATGCCGTAGCAGTACATGCACAGCGCGAAAAAAATCATAGAAATATAAAGATACCGGCGGCGCTTTGACAGACCCTTGTTTAAAAAATACAGCCCGCCGATAAAGAAGTGCGGCAGAAGATTACAGTCCAGCGCCCAGCGGCTCTGAACCAGGTGCCACGGATTCAGCGCGACAAAAAACGCCGCAATAAGCCCTGCGCCCTTGCCGAACAGGTCGCGCATAAGCAAGTACAAGAATACGCCTCCCGCAAGGCTCATTATCAGCTGCGGTAGTCTTGCGGTTATCTCGTTTAACCCGAAAAACT
The DNA here is from genome assembly GCA_019112945.1 of Candidatus Monoglobus merdigallinarum. Taxonomy (GTDB): domain Bacteria; phylum Bacillota; class Clostridia; order Monoglobales; family Monoglobaceae; genus Monoglobus; species Monoglobus merdigallinarum. The sequence goes on from DXIJ01000092.1 coordinate 14,723, forward strand.
TAACAAATATCGCTATCATATATGACAGCAGACTGCTCATCTGGCCGTAACCCCATGCGTAAAGGTGCGCCGGCATAAAGGTACCGAACCTGTCGGTAGCATAGTCGGCAAGAGCCTTGCCGTCCACTGCGGCCATAGCTCCGTCCTGATTAAAGCCGCCCGGAACAGAGCCGAACATATAAACACGGATACCTACCCCAAGAACAACGATAAGCCCCAGTATTATATAGTACACTCTGTCGCCCAGTACAAAATCGCCGGAGCGAAAGCACCTAAGCGTCTTTACCTTACTGCGTTTTGAGCGCGGAGCCTTAGCTATAAGCCGGTCATTATACAGACTTATTCCGTAATTTACCAAAGCTGCCGCTGCAGTCAGAACCGCTGCCGCCAAAAAAATATTATTCAAAATCGTCAATGTCTCTGTCATAAACCAACCTTCTCCGCTCTGTAAGTGTTATGAGGTGAATAAAAAGCACTTGTGAAGCCCTCTATGACTTACCGCCCGAATCGCTTTCAGGACTTTTTATCACTCGGCTCACTATATAACGCGGCCGCCCCTTGACCTCTTCATATATCTTTTTAATATATATACCTATCACCCCGAGACAAATCAGCATTACCGAGCCGATAAAAAGCTGCAGGAGTATCACTGTCGTAAAGCCGCCCTGCGCGCTGCCTACGATATATCTCAGGAGTGTCTGTACGCCCAGCACCAATGCAAACAGCAGAAATACCACGCCAAAGATCGACGCAGCATAGAGCGGTGCTGCGGTGTAGGAGGTCACAGCGTCGATAGCAAGGTTCATCAGCCGCCTGAGCGACCATTTTGAGTCGCCCTCTACCCTGTCTGCAACATCAAATTCGAACTTTATCCGCTTAAATCCGACCCAGGACGACATCCCCCGGAAGAACGTTTGCTTTTCGGGGAGCTTCTTCCATGCTTCGATCGCCGCTCTGTCAAGCAGTCTGAAATCTGAGCCGTTTTTTAAATCAATATCGGACAAACGCTTTAAAACCGAGTAAAATATATTGGAGCACAGCTTGTATGCAAGACCCTCGTTCTGGCGCTTTGACTTAACACCCTCAACTACCTCATAGCCCTGCTCCCAAAGCGAATACATCTCCGGTATCACCTCAGGCGGGAACTGCATATCAGAGTCCAGACACACAGCGCAGTCGCCCTGCGCGTGGTCAAGACCGGCGCATAGCGCGCTCTCCTTGCCGAAATTGCGCGAAAACGCAACACCAGTAATATTCTTATACGTATTTACTATTTGTGTGATCTCTTCCCAGACCGAGTTCTTGGAACCATCGTCAACGAGGATTATCTCGTGCTCAATGCCCGCAGTATCAAGCACGCCGATAACTCTGCGGATATTCGGCTCAATATTAACTTCATTGTATATGGGTATAACGACCGAAAGCAACTTTTATTCACCTTCCATTCACTTGGCTTACCGTCTATCTGAGAATACGCTTATCTATAACTCTAACGGCCTTGCCCTCGCTGCGTGTGATAGTCTTGGGCTCAACGAGCTTTACATTAGCCTTTATGCCAAGCGCAGACAAAAGCTCCTTGCTTACATTTTTGGTAAGCTGCTCCAAATCACGTATCTCATCCGACATTCCCATGCTTGATATCTCTATCAGTACATCAAGCGTATCCTTATTATTCACACGGTCTACGATTATCTGATAGTACGGAGCTATTCCATCTGTCCTCATCAATACTTCTTCGATCTGCGACGGGAACACGTTGACGCCCCTGATTATCAGCATATCATCTGTCCTGCCGACAGGCTTTGACATACGCGCAAACGTCCTGCCGCACTTGCACTTCTGCTTTGTAACAACACACAGGTCGCGGGTCCTGTATCTGATAAGCGGCATTGCCTCTTTGGTTATACAGGTAAACACCAGCTCACCCATGCTGCCATCAGGCACAGTCTCGCCCGTTTCGGGGTCTATAACTTCTGCAATAAAATGATCCTCGTTTATGTGCATTCCCGCCTGTTCCGTACACTCATACGAGACGCCGGGGCCGACAACCTCAGTCAAACCATAGATATCATAAGCCTTTATGCCGAGCTTATCCTCTATCTCGCGCCGCATTTCCTCAGTCCACGGCTCTGCCCCGAACACTCCGCCTTTCAAACTTATATCATCCTTTGTATAACCCATATCATACAGAACCTCAGCCAGCGACATGGCATATGACGGTGTACAGCAAAGATAGGTTGAGCCTAAGTCCTTCATTAACTTTATCTGGCGCTTTGAGTTGCCGCTTGACATAGGTATAGCCATTGCACCGATCTTTCTTGCGCCGTAGTGCGCGCCGAAGCCGCCTGTAAACAAGCCAAAGCCGTATGAGGTATGAACCACATCTCCCTTTTCGGCGCCCATTGCCGACAGTGAGCGCGCTGCGATCTCCGCCCACATTTCAACGTCATTTTCAGTCAGCCCGCCTATGACCTGCTTGCCGGTCGTGCCGGAGGACGCATGTATCTCTGTTACCTCTTCGAGCGGAACCGCAAATAATCCAAACGGATAGTACTCTCTTAAGTCGTCCTTTGTTGTAAAAGGCAGTTTTGAAAGATCGTCCAGCGTTTTAATATCTTCCGGAGTGACGCCTGCCTTTTCCATGCGCTCGCGGTAGGGGACGACATTATCATAAACTTTCTTAACTGTTTTTTGAAGACGCTCAAGCTGCATCGCCTCAAGACGGCTTCTGTCGATTGTTTCCATCTCATTATTCCAAATTGGCATGTTTAGATTCCTCTCTTTGCTTAACATATTTTATCAAAAAATCTACTGTTTAATATAATTATTCCATCTTATTTATTTTACATATTTTACTGTACTTTGTCAATAATTTTACCGATTATTTTAGAGAGATTAGACAATTTAAAACAGATATTTTTA
>DXIJ01000093.1 GCA_019112945.1 Candidatus Monoglobus merdigallinarum
TGCCGCGTGTCCGTGACTTCAGAGGAATAAATCCTAATTCGTTTGACGGAAGAGGAAACTACAACCTCGGTATCAAAGAGCAGCTTATCTTCCCTGAGATCGAATACGACAAGATCGACAAGCTCAGAGGAATGGATATAACATTTGTTACAACAGCGGCGACCGATGAAGAAGCTAAGGAGCTTCTCACCCTTATGGGTGCACCGTTTACAAAATAGTACCGAATAAGGAGGATATAAGCTTATGGCTAAAAAGGCAATGGTTAATAAGCAACAAAAGAAGCAAAAGTATTCAACGCGCGAATACAACAGATGCAAGATCTGCGGCAGACCGCACGCTTATCTTCGCAAGTTCGGTATTTGCAGGATCTGCTTCCGTGAGCTTGCTTATAAGGGCCAAATTCCGGGCGTAAAGAAAGCTTCATGGTAAGCCGAAACAAAAGTTAAATAACATTATCAACAGTATGAGATAAGGTGGTCTTTGATATAGAGACGGAAAACCAAACCAATCTCAAAATCCGGTAAAAGGAGGCAAGTCTAAATGCATATTACAGATCCTATAGCAGATATGCTCACCAGAATCAGAAATGCAAATAATGCAAGACACGAATCGGTTGACATTCCCGCGTCAAAAATGAAAAAGTCTATTGCGGATATACTGCTTCGTGAGGGATATGTTAAGAACGTCGAGATGATAGACGACGGCGTTCAGGGAGTTATTCGCATAACGCTTAAATATGCGGAGAACAAACAAAAGGTTTTGACAGGTTTAAAGAGGGTTTCAAAGCCCGGACTTAGATTATATGCGTCAAAGGATGAGCTGCCCAGGGTTTTAAAGGGCCTGGGTATTGCGATAATCTCAACATCCAAGGGCGTTATGACAGATAAAGAAGCACGCCGCCAGAACGTCGGCGGAGAAGTGCTGGCATTCGTTTGGTAGAAGGGAGGAATTTTTGTGTCACGTATTGGAAACATGCCGATCACGGTACCGGCCGGTGTTACGGTCTCGATCGGTTCAAACAATGAGGTCACGGTTAAGGGACCTAAGGGCGAGCTCGTACAGACTCTTCCGGCTGACATTATGATAGAACAAAACGGTGATACGATAGACGTTAAGCGTCCGTCTGATGATAAGAAGCACAAGTCGCTTCACGGACTTACCCGCTCTTTGCTGAACAATATGGTTGTCGGCGCAAGCGAGGGCTTTAAGAAAGAGCTTCAGATCAACGGTGTTGGTTACAGAGCTCAGAAGCAGGGTAAGAAGCTCGTTATGAACCTTGGTTATTCTCACCAGGTCGAGATGGAGGAGATCGACGGCATAACGATCGATGTACCCCAGCCGACCCAGATTATAATATCAGGTCCCGACAAGCAGAAAGTCGGACAGTTTGCGGCAGAGGTAAGAGAGAAGAGACCGCCTGAGCCGTATAAGGGCAAGGGTATCAAATACATTGATGAGCGTATCATTCGTAAGGAAGGTAAGACCGGCTCTAAGAAATAATAGCCGTTAGGAGGTGCGAAGTTAATGATTAAGAAGAAAAGCAGCAATGTGTCAAGACTGGCAAGACACGCAAGAGTCCGCAAGAAGATCTCCGGAACACCCGAGCGTCCGAGACTCTGCGTTTTCAGAAGTCTTAACAATATCTATGCACAGATTATAGATGATACAACCGGTAACACTTTGGTTGCTGCATCATCTCTTGATGCAGAGCTTAAAGATAACTACGGCGGCAATAAGGCTGCTGCAAAGGCAGTCGGCGAGGCAGTTGCAAAGAAAGCAATCGCGGCCGGCATAGAAGAGGTTGTATTCGACAGAGGCGGATATATATATCATGGCCGAGTTGCAGAACTCGCAGCAGGCGCACGTGAGGGCGGCCTGAAATTTTAACAAGATAAGAAAGAGGTGAAACGATAAATGGCAGAAAAGGGCGAGAGAACCAGGAAGCAGGAGCGCATTGACGCAGACGTTCTTGATTTGGAAGAAAAAGTAGTTTTCTTAAACCGTGTTGCAAAGGTTGTAAAGGGCGGCAGGAACTTCAGATTCAGCGCCTTGGTGGTAGTCGGAGACCGTAACGGTCACGTCGGCTGCGGAATGGGCAAGGCTGCCGAAATTCCCGACGCTATCCGCAAGGGAATCGACGATGCAAAGAAGAATATGATAACGGTTCCGCTGGTTGAAAATACAGTTCCGCATGAAATTATCGGTGAGTACGGTGCAGGAAGAGTTCTTCTGAAGCCGGCTGCACAAGGTACCGGTGTTATTGCCGGAGGCCCTGCGCGTGCAGTGCTTGAGCTTGCGGGAATAAAGGACATCAGAACTAAGTGTCTGCGCAGCAATAACCCCAAGAATGTTGTTGCGGCAACCATTGAGGGTCTTGCTTCAATGAAGAGTATCGAAGAGGTTGCAAAGCTCAGAGGAAAGAAGCCTGAGGAGATTTTAGGCTAATATCGCGCAGTAGCGCAGCGGAAGGAGGAGATTGCCTTGGCTAATACGATTAAAGTAACTTTAACAAAGAGTACAATCGGCGCCAAGCCCGACCAGGTTGCAACAGTTAAGGCGCTTGGTCTCAGAAAGCTGCATCATACAGTTGAAAAACCTGATAATCCTCAGATCAGAGGAATGATTTTCAAGGTTAAGCATCTTGTTACAGTGGCTGAATAATTATATTTTGATTTTATGACCGGGTGCTCTGTATTAAGATTGAGCAGCGCAGCACAGACAGCACTGCGGCATTTGGTCATACCCTCCCGCGGGATAGGGCTCACGGGAGGCAGATGTTAGAATATTTCCACAGAAAAAAGGAGGAGGTGGACTCAATGAAACTTCACGAATTATCTCCAAGCGAAGGCTCGAGAAAGAAGGCGTTTAGAGTCGGCAGAGGACATGGAAGCGGCAACGGCAAGACAGCCGGCAGAGGTCAGAAAGGTCAGAAGTCCCGCAGCGGCGGCGGTGTACGTCCGGGCTTTGAGGGCGGTCAGATGCCTATTTACAGAAGGCTTCCGAAACGCGGATTTACTAATATCTTTGCAAAGAAGTATACCGCAGTAAACGTTGAGGAGCTCAACAAGTTCGAAAACGGCACAGAGATCACAGCCGAGATGCTCAAGGAAAACGGCGTTATCAAAAAGATAGGCGACGGATTGGTTGTTTTGGGTCGCGGCGAGCTTGAAAAGAAGCTTACAATAAAGGCAAAACGCTTCAGTAAGGGCGCTGAAGAAAAGATTAATGCAGCAGGCGGAAAGGCTGAGGTGATTTAATCATGATAGATACCATACGTAACGCATGGAAGATTACCGACCTCAGGAAAAAGATCATATATACGATCATAATGATCATAATCTTCCGTCTCGGTTCTTGTATACCGGTTCCGCTTCTGGATCCGGGGGCAATGCAGGAAATATTTACAGCTGAAAATTCAATTTTCGGATTTATCGATATTATTTCCGGTGGTGCTTTTCAGAACGCAACAATTTTCGCTATGAGTATCACACCGTATATCAACTCATCAATTATTATGCAGCTGCTGACAGTTGCGATCCCTGCTCTTGAAAGACTTTCCAAGCAGGGCGAGGACGGAAGAAAGAAGATCGCTCAGATTACAAGATACGGCACGGTCGTGCTGGCGCTTATCCAGGCGGTCGGTCTTTACTTCATGCTCCAGAGCTACGGCGCAGTTACAAATCCGGGATTTTTCACAGGGGTAGCTGTTGTGTTTACTTTTACGGCAGGTACGGCATTCCTGATGTGGCTCGGTGAGCAGATCACCGAAAAGGGTGTAGGTAACGGTATATCGCTTATAATCTTTGCCGGTATCGTTTCGCGCCTGCCCTCAATGGTACAGTCGCTCTACGCTTATGCACGCGGCGGCACGATCGGCCTTGTAGGCGTTATTGTGCTCCTTGCGCTTATCATTGTAGTCATCGGCCTGGTGGTTATGATGAACGAGGCTGAAAGACGCATCCCTGTCCAGTACGCAAAGCGTGTTGTCGGCAGAAAGATGTACGGCGGCCAGAGCACTCATATACCGATCAAGGTAATAGCAGGCGGAGTTATTCCTATCATATTCGCTATGTCTATAATGTCATTCCCGGGCACTATCGCAAGCTTTTTCGGCGTTACGGCAGAATCCGGCGGATTCTGGGGCGGCTTTTTAAGGATATTCTCACCGACGTCTGTGGTCTATGCTATACTGTACTTCCTGCTGATAATATTCTTCACATATTTTTATTCAGCAATACAGTTTAACCCGATCGAGATGTCGAACAATATGAAGAAGAACGGCGGATTTATCCCCGGAATAAGACCGGGACGCCCGACCTCTGAATATATTTCAAAAATCCTTTCCAGGATCACTCTGGTTGGAGCTATATTCTTAGGACTCATTGCCGTTCTGCCGATACTCATGAATCTTGTGCTTGGTATGAGCAATTTTGCAATCGGCGGTACGTCGCTTCTGATTGTTGTTTCGGTTGCACTTGAGACCGTTAAGGATATCGAGTCGCAAATGCTGATGAGACATTATAAAGGTTTCTTGGAATAAGTCAGATTTGATAATAGAATTATTGTTCACGGTATGAGTAGGAATAGCGTCACAGCAATGTGTGCGTTAACCTGCTCTATCCGTCTTTTAGGATGAATTATCTGTCAGGCCTCGACATTTTTCACAGGCTGCGGAGCCGGGTTTGTGCTCCGTGCGGGTGACAGTTCATTCTTGTTTTGAATAGGAGGTAGTGTTTTGAAAATTATATTATTAGCGGCTCCCGGAGCCGGAAAGGGTACACAGGCTGAGAAGCTCAGTGAGCATTTTAGTATTCCGACGATTTCGACCGGTGCAATCCTAAGAAAGAATATTAAAGACGGTACAGAGCTCGGTAAGATCGCTGCCGAGTACATACACGACGGCAGGCTTATTCCGGACGATGTAATGATCGGCGTAGTAAAAGACAGACTTTCTCAGAGCGACTGCGAAAACGGCTTTATTCTGGACGGTTTTCCGAGAACTATAGCTCAGGCTGACGCGCTTGAAACAGCGGGCATAGAGCTTGACCATGTTCTGTCGATCGAGGTGCCGGACGAGACGATAATCACCAGATTATCAGGCAGGCTCGAGTGCAGCGGCTGTTCCACGACCTATCATAAGGAGTACAGACCCCCAAAGACTGAGGGCGTGTGCGACAAATGCGGAGCTGCTCTCACGCAGCGAAAGGACGATAAGCCCGAGACAGTAAAGTCAAGGCTTGAGACCTATCACGCCGAGACAGAACCGCTGCTTGATTATTACAGCAAAAAAGGAAAGCTCAGGATAGCGGTAGGCCAGGAGGAAATCTCAGATACGACCAAAATGGTTCTCAAAGCACTGGAGGCATAATAATTGGTTATTATTAAATCAAAATCAGAAATTGAAAAGATGAAAACTGCCGGACGAATTACCTATGAGACTTTAAAGGTCGTTTCTAAGGCCGTCCGTCCGGGCGTTACCACGGCGGAGCTCGACCGCGTTGCGGAGGAATATATAGCGTCAAAGGGCTGTACCGCATCGTTTAAGGGCTACAGCGGATTTCCCGGCACAGTCTGCGCAAGTGTCAACGAAACGGTCATACACGGCTTCCCAAGCAGCGAGCCGCTCAAAGAGGGCGACATCGTCAGTATCGACGTCGGCGCGTGCTACATGGGCTATCACGGTGATGCGTGCAGAACGTTCAGGGTAGGCGAGGTCACAGAAAAGACGCAGAAGCTTATCGACGTTACGAGGCAGAGCTTTTTTGAGGCGCTGAAGTTTGCGAGGGACGGATACAGGGTATCGGATATATCAAGGGCAGTGCAGACATATGTCGAAGAAAACGGGTTCTCGGTGCTCAGGAATTACTGCGGCCACGGCGTGGGTGCAGAGCTGCACGAGGATCCTGAGGTTCCGAACTATGTGACGAGGAGCCGCGGCGTTCGGCTGAGACCGGGCATGGTTATCGCTATAGAGCCGATGGTGTGCGGCGGCAGCAAAGACGTATACGTAGACAGCAACGAGTGGGCGGTTATAACCAAGGACGGCGAAAAGTCGGCGCATTATGAAAACACTGTGCTGATAACGAGCGGTGACCCGGTACTGCTTACGCTGCCTGAGGGCTGTGATGAGGTTTGGTGACCGCCGCGCTCTGACATTCAAAATATTCGGGGATAGGTGAACGAATGAGCGCAAAACATATTGAGAGACCTGCTCTTTCGGCCGGCGATATCGTTATGGCAAAGGCCGGCAGAGGAAAGGGCAGAGTGTTTCTGGTCATTGCCGCCGCAGAGAACGGATATGTTTATATTTCGGACGGCAAAACCAGAAAGGTCTCGAATGCCAAATTAAAAAAGAATTTGCATCTGCTCAGGCTCGGCCGGGTCGAGAACACCGAGTTCTTGACCGCTCCGGGCGCGGCTGCGGATGCTGAAATAAGAAAAATAGTGAAGGAGGTTTAACTTATGTCAAAGGAAGATATGCTTGAGGTCGAGGGTAAGGTGCTGGAGGCGCTGCCGAATGCAATGTTCAAGGTAGAGCTTGAGAACGGACATCAGGTGCTGGCTCACATTTCGGGAAAGCTCAGAATGCACTTTATCAAGATACTGCCGGGCGATAAGGTCACGCTTGAGATCTCGCCGTATGATCTCTCAAAGGGCAGGATAACCTGGAGAGCAAAATAGTATGGCTGCGGCGCAAAGTTAAGGAGCGTTTACAGTAAGGAGCGTTTACAATGAAGAGATCAAGAATTGTTTTATCATTGCTTGCTGCTGTTTTTATGGCGGTATGTCTTTCGGCCTGCGGAAACCGGGCGGAGGACGGTGCGGAAACGGCGGGCACAGACACACAGCCTGATGAAAACCTGACGTCTGTCACGATAAGCTGCGCAGGCGACTGTACGCTGGGCTCGGACGAGAGCTTCAGCGGCGATACCTTTGAGGAGGTCTTAAGCCGCAACAACGGCAGCTACTCGTATTTCTTTGAAAATGTGAAGCCCGTATTTGAAAGCGATGACGTCACGATAGTAAATCTTGAGGGCACTCTTTCAAACAACGGAGAGCGGGAGCCAAAGACGTTTGCGTTCCGGGGAGCGCCGGACTATGTGAACATACTGAGAGACGGCTCGGTGGAGGCGGTCACGCTTGCCAACAACCACAGTTCGGACTACGGTGAGGTAAGCCTGAGCGACACCAAGGAGACGCTCAGCGGCGCAGGGATAAAGTACGCAGCAGACCGTGAGATAGCGCGTCTTGACGTGCGCGGAGTAAGAGTGGCGGTAGTCGGTCTGTATCAGCTGGACGGCTCGGCGGACAAGATCATCGACTCCGTAATGGCACAGACTGCGGACGACGACCTGGTTATCGTCGAGGTTCACTGGGGCGAGGAGGGCTCCGGCACTCCGAGTGAGGAGCAGATAAGCCTGGCACACCGTGCGGTGGATTTGGGAGCCGATCTGGTCATAGGGCATCACCCGCATGTTCTGCAGGGCGTTGAAAAATACAAGGGCAAGTACATATGCTACAGCCTGGGCAATTTTTGCTTCGGAGGCAATACAGACCCGAGTGACAAGGATACAATGATCTTCCGGCAGACGTTTACGTTCAGAGAGGGAATGGCCGGCAATACGGATGACTATAGGATCATCCCGTGCTCAATATCATCAGAGAGCTCTTACAACAACTATCAGCCGACGCCGCTCAGTGGAAACGAGAAAGAACGGGTGCAAAACAAGATCAGGCGTTTGTCCGAAAATCTCGGTGATGGAAATCTTGACTTAAAATTTGATTGACGCGCCGAAAACTTTGTTAAAGTTAAACAAACGTAAATTTTTTGTTATTGTTGACTAAAAATTTACGTTGTGGTATAATATTACGGTTCGAAAGTATGAGAAGTATAATTTTCGGACATAATACAAATTTAGGAGGTGAAGGAAATGAAAGTCAGACCTTCAGTTAAACCTATTTGTGAAAAGTGCAAAATAATTAAGAGAAAGGGTAAGGTTATGGTCATATGCGAGAACCCGCGCCATAAGCAGAAGCAGGGTTAAGCATGGCATAACGGAGCGGGGTCAGGCTATAATACCAATTACGTTATTGCCGATTCCATATGAATTTTATGGGTGAAATTCTGCTCCGCATTCTTTCAGTGAAAAATTTATGGAGGTGAATTAATTATGGCACGTATCGCAGGTGTTGATTTGCCGAACGAAAAGAGAGTTGAGATAGGCCTCACTTATATCTTCGGTATCGGTTTGTCAACTTCAAAGAAGATTTTAGCAGCAACAGGAGTAAATCCGGACACAAGAGTCCGTGATCTGACAGAGGATGATGTTCAGAAGCTGAGAAACGAGATCGACAACTATAATGTTGAGGGTGATCTCAGACGTGACATCGCGCTTGATATCAAGCGTTTAATGGAGATCAACTGCTACAGGGGCATTCGTCACAGAAAGGGTCTGCCTGTCCGCGGACAGCGCAGCAAAACGAACGCCAGAACCCGTAAGGGTCCCAAGAGAACCATTGCAAACAAGAAGAAATAGAGCAGTGGCTTATTGATTTGAATTTTCTTCAATTGATATACAAATTTGAAGATTTCGTATTTTAACAGGAGGTGAAATATACAATGGCAAAGGTAGCAAAGAGAGCAAGACGCCGCAGAGAAAAGAAGCATATCGAGCGCGGCGCTGCACACATAAAATCTACATTTAACAATACCATTGTTACTATTACAGACGTTGCCGGAAACGCAATTTCATGGGCAAGCGCAGGCGGACTCGGATTCAGAGGTTCGAAAAAGAGCACGCCGTTTGCGGCACAGATGGCCGCTGAGACAGCTGCAAGAGCTGCTATGGAGCATGGTTTAAAGACGGTTGAAGTATATGTTAAGGGGCCCGGTTCGGGACGTGAAGCTGCGATAAGAGCGCTTCAGGTAGCGGGTCTTGAGGTTAATATGATCAAAGACGTTACGCCTATCCCTCACAACGGCTGCAGGCCGCCTAAGAGAAGACGCGTGTAGTTTTAAAGAAAAGTTTTAAAAGGAGGATAATTAAATGGCAAAGAATATGCAGCCTGTGCTTAAAAGATGCCGTACTCTCGGTATAGAGCCGTCTGTTATGGGCTATGACAAGAGCTCTAACAGAACCTTTGACCAGAGACGCAAAAAGCAGAGCGAATATGGTATGCAGCTTAACGAAAAGCAAAAAGTCAGATTTATATATGGCGTTCTTGAAAAGCAGTTCGCAAAATATTACACGATGGCTACAAAAATGCAGGGAGTTACCGGTGAGTGCTTGCTCAGCATTCTGGAGTCAAGACTCGATAACGTAATATACCGCATGGGACTTGCGAACACAAGACGCGAGGCAAGACAGATAGTCAACCACGGTCATGTTACCGTAAACGGCAAGAGGGTAAATATTCCGTCATATCTGGTTAAGCCCGGCGAGGTTATCAGTCTTAAGGAGAGCAGCAGAAACGCTGACAGAATGAAGGACATCGTTGAGAGAAATTCAAACAGACTGATTCCCAAGTGGATCGACATGAATAGGGACACATTGGAAGGCAAAATCATTGCGCTTGCTGACAGAGAGGATATCGACTTCCCTGTTGAGGAGCATTTGATAGTCGAGTTTTACAGCAAATAGTAGGCAGTAGCCTCAATCCTAATTTTATAGGAGGTTTAACAATGATTGAGATTGAAAAGCCGCGTATAGAATGTGTTGAGTCATCGGAAGATGAAAGATATGCGAAGTTCGTTATAGAGCCTCTTGAAAGGGGCTATGGTACAACTCTCGGCAACTCTCTGAGGAGAATGCTTTTGTCATCGCTTCCGGGTGTGGCTTCGACCTCCGTTAAGATAGACGGGGTTCTCCATGAATTTTCCACTATTCCCGGAGTTAAAGAAGACGTTACCGAGATCATACTGAACATAAAGAACCTTGTTATCAAGCTCCATTCGGACGGCCCCAAGACTATCTATATCAACCAGGAGGGCGCCGGAGAGGTATGTGCCCGCGATATCAAGCATGATGCTGATGTTGAGATACTTAACGGCGATATGCACATTGCAACGCTTGATGAAGATGCCAAGCTGTTTATGGAGATCACGATAAACAGAGGCCGCGGATATGTTTCTTCCGAGCAGAATAAGGAGCAGATCCAGGGTCAGATTGGTGTTATAGCGACAGACTCTATATTTACACCGGTTGAAAAGGTTAATTATTACACAGATAAGACCCGTGTCGGAAACGTTTCCGATTACGATAAGCTCACGCTGGAGATTTGGACAAACGGTACCATAACCCCGGCGGAGGCGGTCAGCCTTGCGGCAAAGATAATAAGTGAGCACCTGAGTTTGTTTATTGATTTGTCGGATGACGCTAAGAATGTGGAGATCATGATAGAAAAGGAAGAGGGA
>DXIJ01000094.1 GCA_019112945.1 Candidatus Monoglobus merdigallinarum
GTGTTAATCACTTGATTTCCGCAAATCTAAATGTTATAATGTCAAAAGCTGTATTAAAGATATTCTGAAAGGATGATAATAATGGCGAAAGAGCTTTCAAAGACATACGACCCGAAAGCGGTAGAGGAAAAGATATATAAGGAATGGCTGGAGGGCGGATATTTCCATGCCGAGCCCGATGAGAACAAAGAGCCGTTCACGGTGGTAATCCCGCCGCCGAACGTTACGGGTCAGCTGCATATGGGTCATGCGCTTGACGAGACGATCCAGGATATAATCATCAGAACAAAGAGAATGCAGGGCTTTAATACCCTGTGGGTACCGGGCACAGACCACGCCGGTATCGCGACCCAGATCAAGGTCGAGGAGGACATGAGAGAAAACGAAAACGGCCTAACCAGATACGACCTCGGACGCGAAAAGTTTTTGGAGCGCGTTTGGGACTGGAAGCAGAGATTCGGAGACAGGATAATAAATCAGCTAAAAAAGCTGGGCTGCTCATGCGACTGGGACAGGGAACGCTTCACTATGGATGAGGGCTGCAGCAAGGCGGTAAGAGAGGTTTTCGTCAATCTTTACGAAAAAGGCCTGATATACCAGGGCACAAGGATCATCAACTGGTGCCCGTCCTGCCTGACTGCGCTGTCGGACGCTGAAGTCGAGTATTCCGAACAGGACGGTCACTTCTGGCATATCAAATACCCGATAAAGGACGGCAGCGGCTATGTTGAGATTGCAACGACCCGTCCCGAAACAATGCTCGGCGATACCGCCGTTGCGGTCAACCCCGATGATGAACGTTACACCCACCTTGTGGGCAAAATGCTTGTGCTCCCTCTCGTTGGCAGAGAGATACCGGTCATTGCGGATGAGTATGTTGACAAGGAGTTCGGTACCGGCTGCGTTAAGATAACTCCGGCTCATGACCCCAACGACTTTGAGGTCGGAAAACGCCACGGACTTGAGGAAATAAAAGTCATGAACGATGACGCTACGATAAACAGCTTCGGCGGCAAGTATGAGGGCATGGACAGATACGAGGCACGCCGCGCGATTGTTGAGGATCTTGAAAAAGAAGGGCTGCTTGTTAAAGTCGAGCCGCACAAGCACAATGTAGGAGGCTGCTACCGCTGCGGCACTACGGTCGAGCCGATAACCTCAAAGCAGTGGTTTGTTAAAATGCAGCCGCTGGCAGAGCCTGCCGCAAAGGCGGTCAAAGACGGCGAGACTAAGTTTATCCCGGAGCGGTTTACCAAAACATATATGCACTGGATGGACAACGTCCATGACTGGTGTATATCGCGCCAGCTCTGGTGGGGACACAGAATACCTGCGTTTTACTGCGAGGACTGCGGCGAGACTATCGTCTCAAAGACTGATATCGATACCTGTCCCAAGTGCGGCGGCAGTGTTAAGCAGGATGAGGACGTTCTCGACACATGGTTTAGCAGTGCGCTGTGGCCGTTTTCTACTCTCGGCTGGCCGGAAAAGACTAAGGAGCTGGAATATTTCTATCCGACATCCGTACTGGTTACCGGATATGATATCATATTCTTCTGGGTTGCAAGGATGATCTTCTCAGGAATAGAGCATATGGGCGAGGTTCCGTTTAAATATGTATACCTGCACGGTCTGGTAAGGGACTCGCAGGGCAGAAAGATGTCCAAGTCACTGGGCAACGGCATCGACCCGCTGAATATCGTTGAGCAGTACGGTGCGGACGCGCTGCGGTTCACTCTGGCAACGGGCAACTCGCCGGGCAACGACATGAGATTTTATATCGAGAGGGTCGAGGCCAGCCGCAACTTCGCGAACAAGATCTGGAACGCATCAAGGTTTGTGCTGATGAATCTCAGTATTGACAAGTGCGGGCTTCCGCCGCTTGACGAGCTTGAAATATCTGACAGGTGGATACTTTCCGAATACAACGAGCTTGTAAGAGAGGTGACCGAGAACCTTGAAAAGTACGAGCTGGGCATTGCAGTCTCAAAGCTCTATGACTTTATCTGGGACAAGTTCTGTGATTGGTATATCGAGCTGGTAAAGCCGAGATTTTTCGAATCGGGAGACAGCAATTCCGTAGCGCAGCAGACGCTTGTCTATGTGCTTTCGAACACGCTGAAGCTGCTCCATCCGTTTATGCCGTTTATCACCGAGGAGATCTGGCAGGCGCTGCCTCATGAGGGCGAGAGTATAATGATCTCTTCGTTCCCGGTATACGATCCGAAATTAAGCGATCCCGAGGCGTCAGCCGAAATGGAGATGATCATGGACGCAATAAAGGGAATAAGAAATATCAGAAACGAGATGAATGTTCCGCCGTCCAAGAAGGCTGCATTGTATATTATTACAGAGCACGCAGACACGTTCGGCAAGGGCGAGGCGTTTTTCAAGAAGCTGGCCTCTGCGTCTGAGGTAAGCATTGCCGCAGATGGCGGCGCGGCTCCGGAAAACACTGTATCGGTCGTTGTTCCGGGTGCAGAGATACTGCTGCCGCTGGACGAATTGGTTGACAAAAAGAAAGAGCTTGAGCGTCTCGAAAAGGAGAAGAAGCGTTTGGAGGGCGAGATCAAGCGTGTAGAGGGCAAGCTCGGCAATGCCGGATTTGTCTCCAAGGCTCCTCAAAAGGTAGTCGAGGAGGAGCGTTTAAAGGGAGAAAAGTACAGAGAAATGTTATCTTCCGTTATCGACAGCATAGAAAAGCTTAAATAAAATATACCGGGCAGTGTCAGATTTTGCGATACTGCCCTTAATTCTAAACAAAGGAGCTATGAGAGATGAGTATATTTAAACCTGCGGATATTTTAGTTCCGAGGGATATCGATTTTGAGAAGTGGAGCGTGGTTGCGTGCGACCAGTTCACGTCAGAGCCCGAGTACTGGGAAAAAGCGGCCGAAATTGCCGGAAGCAGCCCGTCAACGCTGAATATAATCTTCCCGGAGGCGTATTTGGGAGCCGGCGGCAGCGCCGAGAGAATAGAGAAGATAAATTCCACAATGCGGGAATATTTGGATTCCGGGCTGTTTGAGGAGCACAAGAACTCTTTTATATATGTGGAGCGCGCCTTAAGCTGCGGTAAAGTGCGCCGCGGCCTTGTGGGCAGTATCGACCTTGAGGAGTACGACTTTTCAAAGGGCTCATCATCAAGGGTGCGTGCGACCGAGGGCACGATAACCGAACGCATACCTCCCAGACAGAGGATAAGAGAAAATGCACCCCTTGAGCTTCCTCATATCATTATGCTTATTGACGACAGGGAGAAAACAGTGATAGAGCCGCTCAAGGCAAAAAAGGCGGAGTTTTTAAAGCTCTATGACTTTGAGCTTATGCTTGGTGGCGGACATATTGCCGGATACAAGGTAAGCCGTGAGGCAACGCGTGAAATAATCAAGGCCTTTGAGCAGCTTGAGGACGCTGCTGTGATTGAGAAAAAATACGGCGCCGCAAGAGGTTCATCGCTGGTGATCGCAGCCGGCGACGGCAACCATTCACTCGCCACCGCAAAAACCTGCTGGGATAGGATAAAGCAGGAGCTTACGCCTCAGCAGGCAGAAACACACCCCGCGCGGTATGCGCTTGTGGAGCTTGAGAATATACATGACAGCGCACTTGAGTTTGAGCCGATACAAAGGGTCGTGTTTGATATTGACCCGCCGGAGCTTATAAAGAGCCTTACTGAATACTACAGCAGTGCTTCGTTTGAAGATAACGGAGGACAGCGCATAGAATATACATACCGCGGTGAGCAGGGCGCAGTCTATATAAGCGATCCGCCGTCGCGTCTTGCGGTAGGCACGCTCCAAAGCTTTCTTGATAAGTATATTGCCGAACACGGAGGAAGAATCGACTATATACACGGCATTGACGTAGTCAAAAAGCTCAGCGAAAAGCCGAACACAATAGGCTTTATGGTTGCCGCAATGGAAAAGAATGAGCTGTTTGAGACCGTGATAAAAGACGGGGCTCTGCCGCGCAAGACGTTTTCAATGGGAGAGGCAGAGGACAAGAGATATTATCTTGAGTGCAAAAGGATTTAGGATTTATGGCAAAAAAGCATATAAAGACAAATGCAATAAGGCTGCTTGAGACCGAAAATATAGATTTTGAAGCGATTTTCTATGAGAGCAGCGGGTTTGCGGACGGCGTGACCGTGGCTAAAAAGCTCGGGCAAGATCCCGAAGATGTGTACAAGACGCTTGTGACCGAAAACAAGGAGCATGAAAATTTTGTATTCGTTATCGGGGTAGGGCATGAGCTTGACCTGAAAAAGTGCGCCGCAGCCGCCGGTCAAAAATCTCTTGAAATGATACATGTCAAGGACATAACAAAGGTCACCGGATATGTGAGAGGCGGCTGCAGCCCTTTGGGAATGAAGAAGCAGTTTAAGACGGTGATAGACATATCCGCCGCAGAGAAAGAGCGGATAATATTCAGCGGCGGAAAACTCGGGGTTCAGATAAAGATGAACCCCGAGGAGTTGGCAAGGCTGACCGGTGCGGAGTTTGCGGATATAAAGCGCGGTTAATACAGTATCGTCAGAGTGTTTCTCTCTGAGTCAAAATTATATGCGATACCGAGACCGTCCAAAAATTCCTGCGCCGGGATATACATTCTGCCGTCAATCATTCTGATTTGGCAGTTGAGCTTTCCCTCCTGCCCGTTTATGTATAATGTGCTGCTGCCAAGAGGCATAGCAACGGTGTTTCTGCCGTTGCTGACCTTGGCGGTCTTTGTCTCATCGTTCCAATTGACCTCAAACCCCAGGCAGACCGCCAGCGGGTCAATGGGCATCATAAGGCTGCCGCTGTCCATTATGGGCTTTATAAAATAGTTGTTATTTTCAACAGTGCGCACTTCTCCGTTTATATTAATAAGCGGTGTGCCCTCCTTCACGCAGATGTAATGCTCTGTGACATTTTCAGGCTTCGGTACTTCATTTATTGTTATGAGTGAAAGACGTTCATCAGAACCAATCCGCGTTATATAGAAATTATCGGTTGAGAGATCGTCCATCGGATTGCCTATGTGTATTTTTGACGAACTGAGCTTTTCGCCGCTGCTGCTGTATGTTCCGGTATCTTCCCCGGTCGATATGTAATACATAAGTTCGCCTTTTTTATTGTAATAGGACTGTATA
>DXIJ01000095.1 GCA_019112945.1 Candidatus Monoglobus merdigallinarum
GAGCAAATGAAAATCGCCAAAGAGATCTCTGACGATATAAAAAAACGCGGCGACGAAGCGGTGCTTGAGTACACCGAAAAGTTTGACAAGGTAAAGCTGACGGCGGATCAGATGAAGGTTAAACCTGAGGAGATCGAAGCCGGATATAACAATTTGGATAAGGAAACGCGCGAGGCGCTTCAATATGCCATAAAGAATATCAGGAACTTCCACGCAAAACAGATGCCGGAGGAAATGTGGTTCACAGAGGTTGACAAGGGACTGCTTGTCGGCGAAAAGACCACGCCTATCGTTGACGTCTGCCTGTATGTTCCTCGCGGAAAAGGCAGCTTTCCGTCTGTGCTGTGTATGCTTGCAACACCGGCGGTCGTTGCAGGCGTTAAAAAAATCGTCGTCGTCACTCCTCCCAACGAGCAGGGTAATGTTGACGATGCTATTCTCGCCGCAGCCAAGATAATCGGCGTGAGTGAGATATACAAGGTCGGCGGCATACAAGCCGTTGCATCGGTTGCTTTCGGAACCGAAACGATCCCAAAATGCCATAAGATAATCGGACCTGGCAATACATATGCCACCGCGGCAAAGCGCGTTTTGGCAAATTATATTGATTCCGGCCTGCCGGCAGGCCCCAGCGAGTGCATCATCCTGGCCGATGAGTATGCAGACCCCGAAAAGGTCGCCCTTGACTGGATGATCGAAGCTGAGCACGGCCCCGACTCGGCCTCACTGCTTGTCACACACAGCGCGGAGCTGGTTGAAAAGGCTGCGAAGATCGTTGAAAAACAGCTTGAGAAGATTTCCGATAAGCGCCGCGAATTTATTACGGCCGGCATGAGCACCTACGGCGGCGCAATAATAACGGACAGCCTTGAGGAAAGTATCGATTTTGTCAACGAATACGCTCCGGAGCACATGGAAGTCATGACAAAGGAGCCGTTTACTGTCCTGCCAAAGATAAAAAATGCAGGTGAGATATTGCTTGGTGAATACACTCCGGTAACGCTGTGCAACTTTGTTTTAGGCCCTAACGCCATTCTGCCGACCGGACAGTTTGCAAAGACATACTCAAGCGTATCCGTCCTCGATTTTCTTAAACGCTCCTCCGTCGGATATGCCAGCCGCGACGGCTTTGAAGCGGTAAAGGGCTACGCTTACAAGATCGCCGCAGTCGAAGGCTTTGACACGCACGGACTGGCGGTCAAGGACAGAAAATAAATCATTTTTAATCGGTGATGACTATGAATAAAATTATATCTGTTAAACGAAAAAGCAGCGAAACTGTTATAAACATCGAAATCGAGCACGGCAGCCTAAAACCCAATTATCGTTCGAAAATAAAAACGCCGCTGCCGTTCCTAAATCACATGATAGAGCACATAGCCTGGCGTGCTGCGCTCAATATCAGCATAGATATGGAGTTTGATGAGTTTGAGCTCTGCCACCTTGTATGCGAAGACGTCGGAATGACTCTCGGCAAGGCTGTCGGCGAATACATAAGACTCTGTTCTCCATCCGGCTACGGCTTTGCTCTCGGACTGATTGATGAGGCGTGTGCAGAGGCCGTCATCTCATTTGAAGACAGGGCATTGCTCAAATTCTCATCCGATGTTGAATACTGTGAAAATGTTGAGGGAATGCCGTCTGAGGAGCTGCTGACCTTTCTTGACGGCTTTACACAAGGCGCGCGCTGCACTCTGTTTATAAATCTGAAAAGCGGTGAAAACGGCCATCATATTTGGGAAGCGGTATTCCGTGCTGTCGGTATCGCGCTCGGCGCGGCGCTGACGCCCGACAAAAATCGGGAGGGTTTGACCTCAGGCGTTGCCGGAAAGGTGGAGTATGAAATTTCAACCCGAGAAGTTCAGTAAGATAATTTTTGATATGGACGGTGTTATAACGAGTGAATATACCTACTGGGACTCGGCAGCACTCACCGTCTACCAGCTGCTTTACGACTACAGGTACTACGGCAAAAGCGAGATCGACAGAGCCTGGTGCCGCAAAAACTGCAAGGAAATATATAATACCATATTCTGCGGCGGCAAGACGGTCAGGGCTGTTAAAAGCCTTGGTGTGAACACCAACTGGGATCTTGCATATATTGTGTTTTGCGTTTCGAAATATCTAAGTCCGGAGCTTACCGAATTTGATCCGTGGCATTTTCAGTCCGTATGTATGTTTATTGAAAACATCACGGCAAACGCCCCCGAGGTGTATGACCTGATAGCCGGTCTTGTAAAATCGGCCGGAGCGGTGCCGGGTGACTGCAAAAGATCATCTGACGGACTTTGGAGCAATCTTGTCGGCTGCTTTCAAAAGTGGTATCTGGGTGATGAAAATCTGCCCGGATTAAACCGCAGTGAAGCCCCGCTTATTCCGCTTGAAAAAATCAAGCAGACGCTTTCTGCTTTGAAAAACAAGGGTATACGTCTCGGTATCGGCACGGGCAGACCCCGCGCAGAGATCATTTTCCCGCTTGAAAACTGGGGTATTCTGCAATATTTTGAGTCCGAAATGATAGCAACCTACGATGATATACTGAATGCCGAAAAGCTGCTTGACCCTGAGGTCACACTCTCAAAGCCGCACCCATTTGTATTTTTAAAGGCCGCATTCTCAGCTGAACTGAGCGACAAAGAACTGACCGAAAACGATTTAAAGGAGAAATGCAAGGATATCGCAGTGATCGGGGACGCACCGAGCGATCTATTGGCCGCCAAGGCAGCTGATATGTGCTTTGCCGGTGTTCTGACCGGGATTGACCGCGCCTCTGCCGAGGAATATTTTTCAGCCCACGGCGCGGATTATATACTAAATGATATGAGCGAGCTTGCCTAATGATTAAACGTAAATAAGGAGATTACATATGCAAATCAAAATAGAGACCCCGCTGACAAAAGAAAAAATATCCGGACTTAAATCCGGCGACAGCGTTCTTATCTCAGGTGAAATTTATACCGCCAGAGACGCTGCGCACAAGCGCATGACGGAGGCCGTAAATAACGGCGACGCTCTTCCGTTTGACATAAAGGACAAGATAATATATTACGCAGGTCCGACCCCGGCAAAGCCGGGACACGTCATCGGCTCCTGCGGACCCACGACAAGCGGCAGAATGGATGCATATGCGCCCGCACTCATCAGACTTGGGCTTACGGGAATGATTGGAAAGGGCGACAGAAGCGCCGAGGTCACAAACGCTATCACCGAATGCGGCGCGGTATATTTCGGAGCTATCGGCGGAGCGGGCGCGCTTATCTCAAAATGCGTTGTCTCCTCAGAGATCATAGCATATGAGGATCTTGGCACCGAAGCCGTCCGCAGGCTTAAAGTCAAGGATTTTCCTGCGGTTGTTATAATCGATAAGGACGGGAACAATCTGTACCACAGCAGAGCATAGCTTAAAAGGGACTGCCGATTTTCGGACAGCCCATTATTATTTACACGGCCTTTACTGCTCAGGCCGATTATTATCAAACAGTATATCCAGCATTCCCTGAATATGCTCTCTCCTGCTCTCAGTCGCACCTTTATCAATGCTGATGTTAAGGACGTCACCCTCCTTTGCACCGCTCGGAACAAGAGCCAGCGGGAGGTTTTCAAAATGTCTCCCGTCATTTAATTCCACAACTGCAAACTCTCCCTCAAACCTGTCAATTATTACCTTCATATGCTCACCTCAATTGATCTGTGTTATATTTGTGCCGTCGGATTGAAGCTTAACGGTTCCGTCAATATCTGTTCTAAAAACTGTAACGCCAAGGCTCATAAGCGTTTCAAGCGTCTGTGCGGACGGATGGCCGTAACTGTTCCCGGCTCCGCAGGATATCACCGCATACTCAGGGCTGACGGCGGCAATAAAACCAAAGGTACTGGAGGTATCAGAGCCGTGGTGGCCTATCTTGATAACATCAGAGTCTATGACGCCGCTGTCAAACGCTGCCATAATCGCCTCCTCCGACTCCTTTTCCGCATCACCCATAAATAAAAATGCGTTGTCACCGTAGATTAGTTTAAGCACTGCCGAGCTGTTGTTAAGGTCGTCTGAATCCGTTTCCGACGGCGCGAGCAGCTCAGCCGAAAGCTCGCCCCTTATTATATTCACTCCGGCACGCGCTTCACTCACCTGTATCTGCTTTTCAATCAAAGCAGACAAAAAGTTCTCATATGTCTTGGTTGTTGCTGCTGCACTTGGCATATACACGCACCCGATATCAAAATTATTTATCACATCAAGCATTCCGCCGATATGGTCAGCATGAGGATGGGTGGCTATAAGATAATCTATTCTGCTGTAGCCAAGGCTTTTGATATAAGTGCAGATCTCTGCACCGCGGTCGGCCGTGGAAGCATCTATAAGCATGCAGCCGCCCGAGGGAAGTTCTATAAATATGCTGTCTCCCTGACCCACGTCCAGGTAATGGACAGTTAAAGTATTAACGCCAAGCGACAGTAATGTGTCACTTGGCGTCTCGGCGCTGCTTTCAATATATGCTAAATTCTCTTCGGGGAAAGCTCTCCACAGCACTGCAGAGACCTCACATCTCGTTATCGGGTTTGAACCTAAGAACGTTCCCTCCTGAGTACCTGTGATATAGCCTCGCTTTACAGCCTCGGCAATATATGGCCTGTCCTGCTTGGGTATAGACGCATAATCATAGAATACGTCCGACAGCAAATCATCACTGACCGGGTAGTACTCGGATAAATCATAGTTCAAAACGCGCATAAGCGCAACCGTAACGTCCTCACGGGTCGCGTTATCCTCGGGCTTAAAATATATCCTCTCGTCTCCTGGAGTAGTGCTCTGATATCCCGGCATCTGCGCAGTTATCGAGCAGACATACGGAAAATACCACTCGTTCACATCAAGGTCAGCATACGGACTGGTTCTGAGGTTGGACAGCGGAAGCCCTGACGCATTTACCAGCATTTTTGCATATTCGCACCTCTGGACATTATTATGCGGCAGAAAATACCCGTCACCGTAGCCCGATATTATACCGCGAGATTCAAGATTTGATATATACGGCGCCGCCCAAAAATCGTCCGGCACATCATAAAATGCCGCTGCCTGTACCGAAACACCGCCGAAACAAAAAATACTAAGTATTAAAATAAACGCAGCAAAATTTTTCTTTATCATTCTTCACGCTCCTTTGTTTTAAAGCTGTATTACAGTTTTATAATAACATAATACATATATATTGTCAAGCTCATCATTTTACGGCCGCATAACGATTACTGTCAGAGCCTGTCCGTACCGCAGACGGAGCCGGTGTGATTGCTATCACGCCGCCGTAGACTGCGCGTGCGCCCGCTTCTTTTAATACTCTTGCGCATTCATTTACAGTAGATCCAGTGGTTGCAATATCATCTATCACAAGTACAGTCTTATTTCTTACTGTGTCTCCCGGTACCCTCAGGCTGAACGCTCCGCTTATGCTTGTCATTCTTTGCCCCAAATTAAGGCTCTTTTGCGGCAGAGTTTCACGGTTTCTTTTCATACAGCCCTTAACATATTTAACCCCGGTCAGTTTCTCCAGCTTTTCGGCCAAGCGCACGCACTGATCAAACCCTATACCGTTCATGCGCTGTCTGCTCGGCGGAACCGTCACTATCATATCAAAGTTGACGCCGCCCAGCTTTGACAGAAGCATTCCATGAAGCAGCACCGAATATGTATCATACGCATCAAGCCGCTGAGCGTTCTTTAGAGCAAGGATCCCTTGCTTTGAGTCATCATTATATTCAAACACGCCTACGATACGCTCAAAATATATCGGAAAGCCATTTTTGCGTTTATTATAGCAAGAGGCGCAGTATTTGTATTCGCTGCTGACCATAGGAGCCCCGCAGACGGCACAGCAGTGCAGGTTCGCACAAAATCTGACCGTTTTACGGCAGCTTTCGCAAATATAAATTTTATCTCTTCTCACTTCCATAAGCGCGGCGCAGAAAACACATTTAGGCGGATAAAGCAAATCCCAAAATCCGTCCAAAACACTTTTGACATACTTCAAAACTGTGTTAAATTTCATCGCATATCCCTCACTGAAAACGCCTTATAACGTGACTATGCCTCGTATTGAATGTTCCATTAGATACTGCCTGCCTATAATATTATTGCTAAAGCCGTATTGCAATACTTACGCCTAATATTATATTACGAATGGTTCTAAATGTCAACAAACTCCGAAATTAAAACACTTGCACGTTGCAAAGTTACAATAAAAACAGGAGTAAAAAACAAAAAAGTGGTTGAGACCTGTTATCATAGGGTTAAGCAAACAAAAACATAACAGGAAAAGCTCAACCAGCATGAAACAATATAACGCAAAAAATTTCTATTGATAGAATAGAAAAAAAGAGTTACATGCGTTCAATAACTCTCGTTTGCCTTGTTATTGCAGCTGTTTCAGCTTTAATAATATCAGCGTACAATATTGTTAATACGTTGTCA
>DXIJ01000096.1 GCA_019112945.1 Candidatus Monoglobus merdigallinarum
GCAAAAAAACTTGACGATATTTGCTTTTAATGTGCTCAAAAAATTAAAACATCCCATTAAATGCAGAAAATCCTCCGTTTTGAGCGGATTTTCTATGTTTATGCCCTTGAACGCTCTGAACTATTTTTTGGACACCTCATACGCAATCATTTTATATGTCGAGTTTTTTTGCAGCCCCCTTGACTTTATTGGGGTGATTTAATAGGACAGCAGCGACAGTGCTTTTCCGATATCGCAGCTGATACAGATAGATTGATCTGCAATCTCCCGCGGACACGCGGCTTCGCCGTAATTTATGCAGGCGTATACCGCTTTCGGATTTTGCGCAGTCATATTCCAAAACGGATACTTGATTATGACAGGGGTGTTATATCCCACCCCGAGTTCAAGATACAAAATCCTTTGGTTTCCACGCGTGCGCAAAAAATTATTGTATCGTTCGGCGGCAGCGTTCCAGCCGCTGTCCTGAACAAACCTGTCATCGGAGCGCAGATTTACGGTGAGCGGTTTTCCGCAGTGCGGACATTTGGGAATAAGCTCTGTCGGGATCTTCATATCTCTTTGCTGCTCTATCATGTCTGTTATGATTTCTTTATTCTCAAAGGTTTCCGGACGGCACGGCTGACTGCATTGCAGCAGACCGTAGTCACCCTGCGTATAAAAAAGCCGCTTTTTATCAAAGCCCGCTTTCTGAAAGCAGTGGTCAACGTTTGTAGTGATAACAAAATAGTCCTTATCTTTGAGGAGCTTCAGCAGGTTTTCATATACCGGCTTTGGTGCGTCCTCATATCTGTTCACATAGATAAACCTGCTCCAGTAAGCCCAGTATTCCTCGGGGGTCTTGAATGGGTAGAAGCCTCCTGCATACATATCATTAAAGCCGTATTTTTCCTTGAAGTCGGAAAAATACTTTTCAAACCGCTCGCCGTCATAGATAAATCCTGCCGAGGCCGAAAGCCCAGCACCTGCGCCTATCACTACGGCGTCGGCGTTTTTAAGCGCCTGCTTCAGCTCTTCGATTTTACCGGCTGTGTCCGGCTTTTTGTTTGTCAGTTTTGCAAGCATTTTTATCACCTCAAGATCATAATCTTTCTACTGCGTGTACCGGGCACAGCTCAAAGCAGTTCCCGCAGTGCAGGCAGTTATGCTGCTGTATATTAAACGGCTGTCCGGGCTTTATACACCTTTGCGGACAGTTTTTTGCGCATTTGCCGCAGGCGATACATTTATCGCTTATACGGTACCCCTTTTCTTTAACGCTGCCGCCGCCTACGGTATAGCTTTCCCTGAATATCGGATTTACTCCGAGATTAAAATACTCTATTGAATAATCCTTGATTTCAAAAATTATTCCGATATTTCGTGTATCCCCGGGATATACGTTTTTCAGATACGGCTGCTCCGAAAAGATAGTGTCTATCCATTTTGTCTGTTCCTCGTCCGGCGCCGGTTTTGCTCTGCCTGTCAGCCGTATCATCTCTTTGTATTTGGTATACCCAAGCACCTGAACGCGCCCGTCTGACAAAAGCTCACGGCAGAAATCCTTGCCCCGCGCTGTAAAGAAATATATTGCGTCGCCTTCGTAGTGGATCGCGCTGATGTTCCGAATTTGCGGCGTTCCGAACTCATCGACCGTGGCAAACGCAAGAACGCCTATATAATTAAGTTTTTTTAAACAAGTTTTTGCATCCATTTTGTCACTCTCCGTCTATAATAAATTATCATTCAATGATCTTAACTCTGCCCTGCTTTCTGGGCTTTTGATGCGGATATTCACCGTCACAGTAACCAAGCAGAACAAAGCAGCGTGCGATATAGTTATCGGGTATTTCCCATTCCTTTAATATTTCTGCTCCGATATCGCTGTCAAAGGTCTCCTCGCCACGTGCCGCTATACAAGAGGAAATCCCCAGTGCTGCGGCTTCGAGCACCATGTTTTCGGCACAGCAGAAGCTGTCCGGAATACTGTAGAGAAAATTTCTCTGTCCGAATATCACGCAGACCGTCGGCGCTCCGTAAAAGCCGCTTTTGATCGTTGGATCGTCGATAGCGCTTGGCTGCTCCTTTGAAACATACGAGCCGGCCAGCCGCGACCTGTCAAACCGCGCCAGATTAAGGCGGCCGAGCTTTTCGGCAAGCTCTTTGTTACGTACAGCGCATATAATCGTGCGCTGACCGCCGCCCGCATTCGGGGCATAAAGACCTGCCTCAATGATTTTTTTGAGTTCGTTTTTTGGTATCTGTTTATCCCGGTACTTTCGGATAGAACGTCTGTATTTCATTAACTCTAATAATTCCATATCAGCTTACCTCCCTCCAGCATTGCGGGTCGGCTCCGTAGAAGCTCCCGGACGTTCCGTAAGTCACTGCCGGACAGCCGCGGCAAAAGCCGCGCAGCTCACATTTTGAACATTTTTCAAATTTGTCAAAGTCTCGGTATACCTCTTCTTTTTCGATAAATATATCTCTCAGACTTTCCTCAAGCGCGTTGCCTACCTTGCTCTCAAAACGGCGGCAGGCGTATACGTCGCCGTTTGGAAGTATTGTCATATGGCATATACCGCAGTGGCAGCCGTCATAGACCATAGTCTTGTCAGCATTTTCCGGTATCTTGAATATTCCCTCCTCATATAGGTACAGCGTCCACAGGTGATCCTTTAAATTAAAGTATGTGTTTGCGCCCGTCTTTTTGTAATGTTCGTACTTCTTCCAGAGCGTATCAAGCAGTGCTCTGTATTCAAGCGGCTTTATCGCGTTTTCCTTTTCTTCGCCTGTCGGGCAATAGCGTCCGAATGCGAAAATATCAACGTTGTTCAAGACTGCAAGATCGACCACGTCGGGCATTTCTTTGATATTGACGTCCGATACCGTGGACATTACCGCGCATTTTATCCCGGCCTCACGGATATACTTTATCGCCTGTATCGTGCTGTCAAACGAGCCGGGCTTTCTAAACATGTCATGCGTTTCTCTCATGCCGTCTATCGACAGCTGGTATTTCTCGCAGCCGCATTCTTTTAAGCGGCGGCAAACATCAAGGTTTAAGTGAAACGGGTTGCCCATTATCGTGAATTTATATCCCCTGGATTTTAAAATATCCAGCAGCGTCCAAAAATCAGGGTGCAGTATGGGATCCCCGCCCGTGATGTAAAAATACGGCGTGCGCCCCAGCTTTTCACACATATCCTCACAGTTTGCAAGAATTTTTTTCATATCACACAGCGGCATATGTAAAAGCTCTGTGCACTTTCCCTCCGAAAATATATAGCAATGTTTGCAGCGTTGATCGCAGTAGTCAGTTATATGCCACTGAAATGCAAAATACGGCTTCATATCAATTCTCCTCGCTTTATTTTAAGTTTGTGTGTCCGCCCCTGTGGCTTAAATACAGGGGCGGACAAATACGGACGTTTTATTTGTCGCCCGCTCCGCATGCGCTTCCGCAAGCGCTCGGCGTCTCTTTCGGCTCATCTGCCGCTCCGCATGCAGTGCCGCATGCTGATGTGTTTTTCCAATCTGCTACATTTGATAATGCCATTTCAGTGACCTCCTAAAAATTTATTCAGAGCGTTGTCTCACTCTGTGATTATATTATAAAGCGGTTTTTTTAAAGAAACAAGTACGCACTTTTTTATTAGGTAGTTACCGGTTTGTAACTAATGGCAGAACATACATATACGGTTGATTTTTATGTCTGAATACAGTATAATATATAAAGCAAGTATCGAAAGGAGTATTGCTTATGCTGACAAAAGAAGAACTGCCTGCGTGCCCCGTGGCGACGCACGACCTGTTTTCAAACGGCGTGCACCTTGTTGAAAATGGGCTGGGCTGTGCAGTATGTGTAAGCGGCACGATTGCGGCGCATAATAACGACAAAGTGCGCTTTGTGCCGTTTGAGCCAAAAAAGACCTCAGGCTGTGTGCTTATATGGAAAAAGAACAGCGTGCTCAGCGTACCTGTTACGCTTTTTATACAGCAGCTCACCATGCTTTGACAGTATGCTCAAGTATGTTGTATAAGTATTGGACATAATCCTGTTTGAGGCTTATAATATAGGCAGAAAGGCAATAGGGCTGAAAACAGGTGATATATATGAGGCAAATCAGAAATATGACTTTTGACGATGAGCGGGCGCTCTTTGGAATACATGATGCCGAAATTTCCGGCTGTGAATTCAGCGGAATATCCGGCGGAGAGTCTGCGCTGAAAGAGTGCGGCGGTATTAAGGTCAGCGGCTGTACGTTTAAACTTAAATATCCGCTCTGGAACACGGAAAACGGCGAAATAACAGGCAGCCGCCTTAACGAGACCTGCCGCGCGGCACTGTGGTATGATAATAATATCCGCATCAATAATTGTGTTTTAAACGGCATAAAGGCTCTGCGTGAATGCGAAAGCGTCAGCATTACGGACTGCCGTATCCGCTCCCTGGAGTTTGGCTGGAAATGCCGTGGTATAAGACTTGACAGCTGCAGTGTAGTTTCGGAATATCCGTTTTTTATGAGCCGTGATATCGATATTGACAAGCTGGAGCTTGCCGGGAAGTATGCGTTTCAGTATGTCGAAAATACGGCTGTAAACAGCTCGGAGATTAATTCAAATGATGCATTCTGGCACGCCAAAAACGTTACAGTGTGCGACAGCGTGATAAGGAGCGATTGCTTTGCGTGGTACAGTGAAAACCTGCGGCTGGTGCGCTGCAGGATAATCGGGACTCAGCCACTGTGCTACGCCAAAGGACTTATACTTGAGGAATGTGATATGTCCGAATGTGACCTGGCATTTGAATACAGCGATGTAAGGGCAGATATGACCGGCAGGATACAGAGTGTTAAAAACCCGTTATCGGGATATATCAGGGCTGACAGTATCGGAGAGGTGATCGTTGATAATAACCGGCGTGCAAATTCCGACTGCGAGATTATCTGCCGCAAATAATTTAATACTGTTTATATGTGCAGAGCATTGATCTGTTATGCAGAGCCGTGCTCTGCTTTTTTTGTCATGATTTGCTGTATTGAATTTTATGACGGAAATAATTTTATATAATGTGCATAAATTAATTTT
>DXIJ01000097.1 GCA_019112945.1 Candidatus Monoglobus merdigallinarum
TAATATGAGCAAAAATAATAAGAAAAAAGATAAAAAGATAAAGGATATAGAAAATAAATTTGATTTGGGCAATGCATGCTGCAGCGGCGACTGCACCGGTCTTATACAGAATATCCCAATAAATGATTATCAAAGAGAATCATATGAACAAATTTATGACTATCAACATAGTGATTAGTGATTAGGAAATAGGTATTAGGACGTGACGGGTTAATTCCTGCCCGAAATTATATTTTAACGCTTTGCGCAAAGCGTTATGCAAACATCGGTAGGCGAACGTCAGTGAGCGCGGAGGTGCGCAGCCCCGGATTAAGGTAGAAATTACAGAATGCATAATCCATTTAATTATAAATGCTCCCGCGGCTGCGCGCCTAACGTGTTCGCCTTTCGGCTCACCTGCCGCAGCTTGCAGCAATCCCAATGATTTAGGATTACGCAAAGAATTTTACTTATAATTAAGACGTTACAGGCTTGTTCTCGGTAAAGTATTTTAGTCATCTTAAATTTTAAGGTGAAGTGTAAACTACGGTAGGCGAACGTCAGTGAGCGCGGAGGTGCGCAGCCGCGGAATAGGGCAGGAATTTAAGCATTTTAACATATGCTCCATAGGAATACCCAAATAACAAACCGAAAGCCCAGCGATAGCGGGTTTCGGTTTGAGAGGAGAGGCAACGCCGTGAGTGAATTTCCACCGAGCAAGTGGAAAAGAACGATACAGAGCTTGCCTCGACGAGCCTGCGCACCTGTCGTGCTCACTCCGTTCGCCTACCGATGTTTGCACTAACCAAAATTGTTATTTGGCTAAATAACCCGTTAAATATTGAGTTTGTCCTAAAAGTTTTCGGATTACTGCAAGCTGCGGTAGGTAAGCGTCAAGATGAACTCAGATTTTCCGAAACAAAAAACGCACCGGCGGTGTATGTGTATACTCCGAGCGGTGCGTTTTGTTCATAGCAACAAAACAGCTATTTTGCGGT
Source organism: Candidatus Monoglobus merdigallinarum (assembly GCA_019112945.1). Taxonomy (GTDB): domain Bacteria; phylum Bacillota; class Clostridia; order Monoglobales; family Monoglobaceae; genus Monoglobus; species Monoglobus merdigallinarum. The sequence continues at coordinate 978 of DXIJ01000097.1, forward strand.
CTGTGCTAAAAGCGACAGTCCATATTTTATTATTAAAAAACTATTTAAGCTCAACCTGAGCTCCGACCTCTTCAAGTTTGGTCTTGATTTCTTCAGCTTCATCCTTTGAAGCGCCTTCCTTAACCGGCTTCGGTGCGCCGTCAACAAGAGCTTTTGCGTCAGCAAGGCCGAGACCTGTGATTTCACGAACAACCTTGATAACCTTAATCTTCTGTGAACCTGCACCTGCAAGGATTACATCAAATTCTGTCTTTTCCTCAGCAGCTGCAGCTTCGCCGCCTGCGCCTGCAACCATAACCGGAGCAGCAGCGCTTACACCGAACTCTTCTTCGAGAGCCTTTACGAGATCGTTTACTTCTACGAGCGTTAACTCTTTAATTTCATCAAGAATTTTTGCTATATCAGCCATTTTATTTTCCTCCATTAAATTTATTAGATTAATTAATATACAAATTTATTATTCAGCAGCGGGAGCCTCTGAAGATGCTTCCTCAGCCGGCGCTTCTTCGGCACTTGTTTCTGCAGAATGTCCGGGAGTTGCCTCTTCGGTAACGATAGCCTGCAGGGTACGTGCAAGAGCACTTATCGGTGACTGCAGCGAGCCCATCATCTTAGAAATAAGGACTTCCTTAGACGGGATAGAAGCGTACTTCTTGACCTCATCAATCGATATGACCTCACCGTCAACAAAACCACCCTTTATTTCGAGCAAATCGTTCTGCTTTGCAAAATCGCAGAGAACTTTTGCCGGAGATACAACATCGCTGTCGCTGGTCGCTATAGCAGTAGGACCCTCGAGCACATCATTTAAACCGTCAAGTCCGACTTCCTTAACTGCAAAGCGGATAATACTGTTCTTTAAAACCGTATATTCAACGCCCGCTTCGCGCAGCTTACGGCGGAGCTCGGTATCCTCCTGAACCGTAAGGCCTCTGTAATCTGCCAAAACTCCGGCTTGTGCGCCCTTTAATCTCTCAGCAAGTTTTTCTACCATTGCTTTTTTATTTTCCAATATTTTCTCACTTGGCATTTGATATCCTCCTTCCTTAAAAAATCCCCCGCAGACATGCGAGGGATCAGCTGAACCAAAATAATTCATGCACTGAGCTTCCTCGGCAGGACTTACGGACAAGCCGCCTGCTGTCTACGGAAATTTTTAGTTTTATGAAAAGTTAATTATGCTTCTATTTTTGCAGCCGCAACTTTTACTCCGGGACCCATTGTTGAAGCGACCGTTACCGATCTTAAATAAGTTCCCTTTGCCGCAGCAGGCTTTGCCTTGATAATAGCGTTCATCAAAACGTTGAAGTTCTGAACAAGCTTCTCTGAACCAAAAGACGCTTTGCCTATCGGACAGTGAATAATGTTTGCCTTGTCGAGTCTGTACTCTATCTTACCGGCCTTTGCCTCTTCAACAGCCTTTGCAACATCAGGTGTAACTGTGCCGGCCTTTGGGTTAGGCATTAAGCCCTTGGGACCCAAAATCCTACCTATACGTCCGACAACACCCATCATATCGGGGCTTGCAATTACAACGTCAAATTCAAACCAATTTTCGGTCTGAATCTTCTGAGCCATATCCTCGGCTCCTACATAATCAGCTCCGGCAGCCTTTGCTGCCTCAGCCTTATCATCACGCGCGAAAACAAGAACTCTTACATCCTTACCCGTACCGTTTGGAAGTACGACCGCGCCTCTTACCTGCTGGTCTGCATGTCTTGAATCAACGCCAAGCTTTGCATGAAGCTCTACTGTCTCATCAAACTTTGCTGTGGCAGTTTTGCACACAAGCTCCAAAGCTTCCTGAGGGTCATAAAGCTTACCTTTTTCAACAAGCTTTACAGCTTCCTGGTATTTTTTACCTTTCTTCATTATATATCCTCCTATTGTGGTTATACAGAGTTTAAAAGCTCCTCCCACTTATCTCAAGCCGATAATTATTCCTCAACGGTTATACCCATTGAACGCGCAGTTCCTGCGATCATAGACATAGCTGCCTCAACTGAAGCTGCATTTAAGTCCTGCATTTTCTTTTCGGCTATCTCCTTTAAGTCTGCTTTTTTGAGCTGTGCAACCTTTGTCTTATTAGGGACGCCGGATGCCTTGTCAATGCCGCACGCTTTCTTTATAAGAACCGGCGCCGGCGGAGTTTTTGTGATAAACGTGAATGACCTGTCCTGATATACCGTAATTACAACAGGTATGATCATTCCCATATCATTCTTTGTTTTTTCATTAAACTGCTTTGTAAAGTCCATGATGTTAACACCGTGCTGACCGAGTGCGGGACCTACCGGCGGCGCGGGCGTAGCCTTTCCTGCCGGAATCTGCAGCTTAATATAGCCTGTAATTTTCTGTGCCATTGTGTATTACACCTCCTCGTACACATTAGTGGTATTATCGGGGATTTGTTCCCCTCCCACATGCCGAAAAATTCGGTATATATAAACGGAATTATCCGTGTGGGTAACAATTTTGCAATTTAAAACTTATTGCTTTACACAATAGATTCAATCTGATTAAATTCAAGCTCAACATCGGTATCTCTGCCGAACATTGAGACCTTAGCTTTTACCTTTTGTTTTTCAAAGTTTATCTCTGTGATAACTCCCAAAAATCCCTCAAGAGCGCCGTACTTAACCCTGATGCTGTCTCCTATGCTGTAGTCGAATTTTATCGTGGTCTTTTCAAGACCCATACTCTCGACCTCCTGCTGCGTCAAGGCAACAGGCTTTGAGCCGGGACCTACAAAACCGGTCACGCCGCGGCAGTTTCTGACAACATACCAACTCTCATCGGTCATTATCATCTTTACCATAACATAACTCGGAAATACCTTACGCTCGGAAATCTTTTTCTTGTTGTCCTTTATCTCAACAACTTCCTCCATCGGTACCCGAACATCCTGAATTATGTCTTCCATACCGCGGTTCTCAACAGTCTTTAAAATGTCGTCCATTACCTTATTCTCATATCCGGAATATGTATGTGCGACATACCATTTTGCTTTATTGCTGTCTGACATAAAAAATCTCCATTCCGCCGCTCAGCATCGGTATTAAACCATATCTTATCGGTGCGGCAACAAATGATAAGAAATTTTCAGTAATCCCTCTCAAACGCTTATCTGCCGATTATCATCGACATTCCCCATGTGAACAGGGCATCAAGACCCCATATTACCAAGCCAACTATCAACACGTATATTATTACAACAAGGGTGTTCTGTCTGACTTTGGCAAAGGTCGGCCAGACAACGCGCTTCATCTCAGACTTTACTTCTTTGAAATACTTGGTTATCTTGCCTATAAAAGACATTTTTGTTTTTTCCATATGTTTACACCTCAAAAAAATCACTGAAACTATCTTGTCTCTTTATGAACAGTGTGCTTTCTGCAAAATCTGCAGTACTTTTTAAGCTCAAGTCTGTCAGGGCAGTTCTGCTTGTTCTTTGTAGTGTCGTAATTTCTCTGCTTACACTCGGTACAAGCTAATGTAATCTTTGTTTGCATAATTTTCACCTCAAATTCATAACACAAATAAAGCCTCTTTCACGAGGCAACATTTATACTATCATACTTTTCAATACTTGTCAATCTTTTTTTTGA
>DXIJ01000098.1 GCA_019112945.1 Candidatus Monoglobus merdigallinarum
GGATTGGTATTCCGCGTGCTTTGCTCTATCAATATTATTATCCGTTGTGGCGGTCGCTTTTTGAACGTTTGGGGTGTGAGGTTGTAGTTTCGGACCGCTCAACAAAGAATTTGGTTCAGAAAGGTATTGCCGTTACAGTTCCGGAGATTTGTTTTCCTATAAAGATATATAACGGTCATGTGATCAATCTTATTGAAAAGGACGTCGATTATATTTTTTGTCCCCGGTTTGTTCACATTGAGAAAGATTATTGGTTTTGTCCGAAATACATCGGATTGCCGGAGTTGGTCGAAAAGACTATCCCGGAGGCTAAGGTTTTGATCGCCGAGATCGACTGTGACCGTGAGGACACGGCAGCGCTTAAGTGCTATATGCCGGTGGCTAAGGCTCTGGGAGTTTCCCGCTCAAAAATGCGTGAAGCCCTGGAGGGGGCAGCGCAGGATTTTGCGGAGTTCCGTAAGCTGTGCGTCAGCGGACTGACGCTTGACGAGGCGGCTCAGGTTATGTTTGAGGGGGCTAAGCCGTCGGATTTTGAACTGCCTCAGTATGATACGACGATCGGATTGCTTGGTTACATTTATAATGTGTATGATCCTTTCATAAGCATGAATATAATTGAAAAGCTGAGGGAGCTCAGGGTCAATGTTATAACGTTTGATATGCTGGAGCAGGAGCAGCTGCATAAGCACCGAAGCGAGCTTACGCGTCCTATCTTCTGGACTTTCCCCGACAAGCTTTATCAGTCGGCAAATGTTATGATAAACGAGATCGGAGTACAGGGGCTTATACATATTACCGCATTCGGCTGCGGACCCGACTCGATCGTCGGCAAGGAGATAGAGCACGATTTTGCAGATTCGGGCGTTCCGTTCATGACGCTCAGGATAGATGAGCACACGGGCGAGAGCCATCTGCAGACCCGTATCGAAGCGTTCACTGATATGATCAAACGAAAAATCCGAAAGGTAAACGAGGTGGTATAATATGAAAGTTTCTTTTCCGCATATGGGTTGCATCACCGGCTATAAGCGTCTTATGGAGAAGCTGGGTCACGAGGTTATAATGCCCGATACTCCGACGCAGAGAACTATGGACTTGGGCGTAAAATACAGTCCGGAGTTTATTTGCATACCCTTTAAGGTTATGATGGGTACATACATCGAGTGTGCCGAAAAGGGCGCAGAGGTGATTGTTTCCTCGGGCGGAAACGGTCCGTGCCGTGCCGGTATGTATCCGGATGTTCATCAAAAAGTCCTTGAGGAGCTCGGTTATGACACAAAGGTGATCGTCTTTGACAATATGTTTGTTGATTTTAAGGCTTTTTACCAAAAAATATTGATGATTAAAAACAACACGCCGACGCATAAACTTATCGGTATTGCGATTTTCTGCTACAACCTGATAAAGAAGATGGATAGGCTGGAAAAGCAGCTTAAAATTAGGCGTGCGTATGAGCTCAACCAGGGCGACTTTACAAAGGCGTGGAAGAAGATCGTCAAGATGTTTGAGGCCTGTGAGACCAACGCTGATTTGAGGAGAGCCTATAAAAAGGCGATAGATATGTACGATTCGATACCGGTGCGCCATGTTGAGGAGAGCGACCGCATAAGAGTCGGCATCGTGGGCGAGATATATGTTATAATGGAGCCCTCCGTCAATAAAAATACAGAGGAGATTTTAAACTCACTCGGGGTTGAGGTCGAAAACGTCCAGTACATATCCGATTGGGTCGAACATAACGTTGTGCCGAAGTGGCTGCCTTTCCCGAGGTCGCATAGGATATTTAATCTCTCGGATAAGATATCTCCGATAAACTGCGGCGGCCATGATAAGGAAAATATGGGCTGGGTAATCGACTTTGCACGCAGAGGCTTTGACGGCGTGGTTCATCTTATGCCGTTTGCCTGCCTGCCGGAACTCGTTAATCTCGGTAAGTTCCCGGCTGTTTCCGAGGAGCTTAATCTGCCTATCCTTTCGCTTTCACTCGATGAGCAGATGGGAGAAGCGCATGTTAAGACAAGGCTTGAAGCATTTACGGATTTGATTCGGAGCAAGCACTACGCAAAGCAGAGAACACGTCTTGACGACGTGGCCGAAACCTTGGAGAGCGCTGCCAAAAAAGTCGGGGATAAGGTCGGGGAGGTCAGGGATAACCTTACCACAACGCCCAAGACCCCGAAATATCAGACAAAATAGGAGTTTGACATATGAAATATTATTTGGGAATAGATATCGGTTCTGTAAGTACAAACATTATCGCTATGGATACAAAGTACAATGTTTGTTTTAACCAGTACATAAGAGCAAACGGACAGCCGCTTGAAAGCGTTAAGCAGGGCATGAAGAAGCTGCGTGACGCCGTGGGCTGTGAGGATGAGGATATTTTAGGCATAGGTACGACCGGAAGCGGCCGTGAGCTGGCCGGTGTGCTGGTCGGTGCGGACGTTATCAAAAACGAGATCACCGCTCACGCCACTGCAACGCTGCATTTTCACCCCGAAGCCTCAACGATATTCGAGATAGGCGGTCAGGATTCAAAAATCATTATTCTTCAGGACGGCATGGTAACGGATTTTGCCATGAACACAGTCTGCGCGGCGGGAACAGGCTCGTTCCTCGACCACCAGGCGGAGAGACTCGGAGTTCCGATTGAGCAGTTCGGTTCTCTTGCGCTCAGCGCAGAGAAAGACGTCAGGATTGCCGGACGCTGTACCGTATTTGCCGAGTCCGACATGATCGCAAAGCAGCAGTACGGATTTTCCAAGGCGGAGATAATCAAGGGTTTATGTACCGCTCTTGTAAGGAACTATATCAACAACCTCGGCCGTGCAAAGACGCTTAAGCCGCCGTTTATCTTCCAGGGCGGCGTTGCCGCCAACGTGGGTATTCGCAAGGCCTTTGAGGACGAGGTCGGCGAGAAGGTCATTATACCTAAGTATTATAATGTTATGGGCGCTATAGGAAGCGCTATCCTGGCTAAGGAATATATAGAGGAGAACAAGATTGAAAAGCCCGCATTCAAGGGCTTTGAGCAGCTGGAGCTTGAATTTAAGCCAACGAGTTTTGAATGCAATGGCTGCTCAAATATGTGTGAGGTCATACGTGTTATATCGTCAGACAATGAAGTTTTGGCTGTATGGGGCGATAAGTGCGGAAAGTATGCCGGAACGAGCAAGGCCTCGCGCTTAGCAAAATAGCAGTTGAGGTGAAACATATGTATAGCTATAAGACAAAGGGAACATGCTCAAGGCAGATCAATTTTGATATAGTTGACGGACGGGTCAGAAACATCTCGTTTGTCGGCGGATGTCACGGCAACACGCAGGGGGTTGCTGCTCTGGCTGAGGGCATGGAGGCCAAAAAAGTTATCGAGCTGCTTAAAGATATTGACTGCCGCGGCCGCGGTACATCCTGCCCGGCACAGCTTGCCAGGGCGCTCAGCGAGGCGATACAAAATGCTTCTTAGAAAAAAAGAGGTTATGGCCTTTGACAGAAGCAAATTTACGCCGGTCATTCGCCGGAGCATATGCACAGGTGAAAGCACGGCAGGCTTTAAAGATTTAAAAACAGGGAAGTTCCTGGAGATAATGAGGATTTCAGGCAAAAAGGATTTTCATGAATTTCTCAAAACATACGGAATAAAAGAAGCCGAGGTTACCGATGAATGGTAACCCCGGCTTTTTTAATGCAGCGGGTGTTTTTCGGGTGAGAACCGCTTCAGCAGTACCGCCGCGGTCAGCGCAGTCAGCAGCTCGGTTATGGGATACGAGAGCCATGTCCCGTTTATACCAAAGAAGTGAGAAAGCAGGAATGCGGCGGGGACTATCAGGAACAGCCCGCGCAGCATTGAGACTATCTGCGCCGGTACCGCCCTTTCGGTCGAGGTGAAGAATACGCAGGTTATTATGTTGAAGCCGGCAAAAACCACTGCGGTAAAATAAATCCTGAGCCCTGTGCACGCCAGAGTGCTTAGCACTGCGTTGCCCTCGCTGTTGAATATGCTTGTTATCTGCGCGGCAAATATGAACACTGTCAAGTAGACGATCAGAGATATGACCGCCATTGCTAAGAGCGCATATTTAAAAATCAGTTTTGCGGTCACAAGTTCTCCGCGTCCGTAGGCGTTGCTGACAAGCGGCTGGATACCCTGGGAAAGGCCTGTGTATACCGCCGTTACGATAAGCGAAATGTTGGCGATGACGCCGTATGCGGCAACCCCTATGTTGCCGGCAAGACCGAGTATTATCATATTAAAGACGATTATAACCACTCCGGAGGAGAGCTCCGAGACCAGAGACGAAAGCCCGAGCGACATTGTGCCTCCGGCCATGCGGGGATCTAATCTGCACCTTGAAAATCTGAACCCGTTTCTCTTTTTGATAAAGTGAACGGATAAAATTATCAGGCTGATCACGGGAGACATGCCGGTCGCCAATATCGCGCCGAAGATACCCATATTCATCGGGAAGATGAAGATGTAGTCAAGCACGATGTTTGCGAGGCTGCCGGTTATCATTCCCAGCATTGAGAGGTTCGGGTTTCCGTCGTTCCTTACAAAACATATAATGATATTGTTTATTATAAATGCCGGGGCAAACAGCAGCATGACTTTAAGGTATGTATTTGTCATTTCAAAAACGGTTTCGTCAGCGCCCATAAGTTTTGTGAGCGCGCCCGAGAAAAAGATTCCCGCCGCCGCAAACACCGCGGCAAATAAAATGCCGAGACAGAATGTGTTTGTGAAAATTTCGTTTGTGACAGAGGCGCTGCTGCGGCCTTTGCTTATTGAGTATTTGGTTGCGCCGCCCATGCCGAGCATTAGTCCGACGCCGTTTATAAAATTGAAAACGGGAATGGCAAGATTGAGCGCGGCGAGCCCGTTTGTACCAAGACCCCTGGAGACAAAAAATGTGTCTGCCAAAATATAGCACGACATGCCGATCATGCCCATCACGTTGAGGGATGCATACTTTGCAAATTCCTTGAATACATTGATATTTTTCATATATACCTCCGAAAAAACAAAAAACGCCGGTACTTCATATCTTCAAAGGCCTACGATATGAAATCCAACGTCCAAATCTGCTCAACCGGCGTCGAGCACTGCTTTATCCAAAGCTAAGTCATTATAGCACAGCGGGACGTATATGTCAATAAAAATTTTTGTGTATTAAATTTTGGGAACAAAACAGTGTGCCGGCGCGTCTAATATATATAACATTTATTAAGCGGAGGAGGAGTATAAATGAAGAAATTATTGTGTTTATCTTTAGCATGGATCGTGTCCCTCAGCGTAATTCCTGTGCTTGCTGCGCCGTCCGGCGGGCTTGAGAGCGCAATATCGACAGTCAGGTCGCGGATCGAGGTGCCGGCTGAGCTGAGTGAATTTTCAAGCGATATCACAGCTTCGCAAAACGGTGCGGATGTGTATTCGCTGGTCTGGAGCACACCGGACAATGCTGCAATGTCGGGCTCGCTGTCGGTAAGCATCGATCAATACGGATATATCCTGCAGTATTCGCTGTATGAGCCGGGCGATGTGTTTGATGATTACGGGGCCGGATTTTCGAAGTATACCGAAGATGAGCTGATATCAATGGCATATGAATTTTTCGAAAGGTTAAATCCGGAGCTTGCGGCAGAATTTCCTGCAAGCTATGCGGAGTGCAGGCAGAGTATCGGCTCTGATACCGCATCGGTTCAGCTGCAGCGGTATATCAATAACATAGCCGTCTCAGGCGACTGTGCAAACATATATATCGATAAGAGAAGCGGAGCGGTAGACAACATGAATGTATCGCTCAGCTATTTCAGCAGTATCGACAGTCCGCAGAGCGTTATATCCGCTGCCGCGGCAGCGGAGAGCTTTGAGGCGAATAACCCCATGGCAGCGGAATATGTAAGATGTGCAGACGGCGAAGCTATAATAACATATGTGCCAAAGGACAGCGGATATATGCTGGATGTGCAGACCGGAGAGCAGTATGTCCGCAAAATGTATGAGGGCATTAATGCGGCGTTCGGCAGCGGAGGCGGTGCAAGTACGGATGCGGCGGAGGCTGCTGCTGCGGGCACACCGGAGCTTACAGAGCAGGAGCTTGAAAGTATCGCACAAATTGAGGCGCTGCTGTCCGAGGACGAGCTCAAAGCCGCAGCCGCCGGTATTACGGAAACCGGCATAAGCGGGCTTGATTATGTGTCGTGCACCTACAGAGCGGGTTATTCCGAGGAGGTATACTATGCAACGCTAAGGTATGCGGGCGGCGAGGACGGTTTAACGCTCAGCATAACATTGAATGCCGAGACCGGTGAGCTGGTCAGAATACGCGGCTACAGCAATAACTATACTTCTGCGCCCGAGCTTACCGAGGCGCAGGCGCTGGAGCTTGCGCAGGCCTTTGCCGGAAAGTATGCTAACGATGAATATGCAAAAGTAGATTCGGATACAGAGCTTAGCAGCGAGCCTGAGGAGGACGGCTATTACAGCGATTACTATTTTGTGTTTTTGAGACAGGAAAACGGAATAAAGTATCCGGCCAACTATATAAGCGTGACAGTAGACCGGTTGAGCGGTAATATACTGGGGTATTCAAACAACTGGGACGACAGCGTGACATTCAGGAGCCCGGATGGCATAATCAGTGCCGGAGAGGCATTTGATAAGCTGACAGAGCAGGTGGGGTTAGAGCTTGAATATGTTCCTGCGTATGAGGACGGAGTATATAATGCAGACCTTGTGTATACACTAAAGGACAGCCTCTCCTACAGGGTATTGGCTGAAACGGGCGAGATAGTCGGCAGCGACGGCAAACCGGTAACGGAATCGGAATCTTCTGAGATAACCGATATATACGGTCACTATGCGGAGGGTCAGATAAGGGCGCTTGTGGATAACGGAGTGCTGATACTGCCTGAGGGTGAGACGGAGTTCCGTCCGGACGAGACGATCACCCAGGGCGATATGCTTGCGTTTACTGCGGCGCTGAGGGGCTCGTATTACAGATATCCCATAAGCGATTATGACAGCGTGTACCTGAACTCACAGAGAACCGGAGTAATACTCCCGGACGAGGTAAAGGACAGCGGTTCGCCGTGTAAAAGAGAGGACGGCGTTAAATACATAATCCGTTCTCTGGGCTATACGGAAATTGCCGAAATGTCAGATATCTTTGAGCCTGCGTTTTCAGACGACAATCAGATAACTCCGGGGTATGAGGGCTATGTCGCTATCGCTAAGGGCTTTGGGATAGTGAACGGAAGCCCGGGCAATTTGTTTGAGCCGCAATCAGAGCTGACGCGGGCAGACGCCGCAATAATGATATATAACTA
>DXIJ01000099.1 GCA_019112945.1 Candidatus Monoglobus merdigallinarum
CCCCTCTTATAATCAAATCAAGATATCCCGCTTCATCGTCGGGCTCCGATTAAATTTTTCAGCAGGTAACCTCTGAAAGCGTTAGTTACCCGCTGTTTGATCAAATATCCAACTATAACACCTATGTATATGCTGAAAAATTAATTAAATATAAATTATTCCAAGTAATCTTTCAGCTTCTTGCTCCGGCTCGGGTGCCTGAGTTTTCTCAGAGCTTTCGCTTCGATCTGGCGGATTCTCTCTCTGGTGACATTGAACTCTTTTCCGACCTCCTCAAGCGTTCTTGCTCTGCCGTCGTCAAGCCCGAACCTGAGCCTTAAAACCTTTTCCTCTCTCGGGGTAAGCGTGCTCAGTACATCAACCAGCTGCTCTTTGAGCAGTGTAAAGGTCGCTGCGTCAGACGGAGCCGGAGCGTCATCATCCCTGATGAAATCGCCGAGGTGGCTGTCCTCCTCCTCTCCTATCGGAGTTTCCAGCGAAACAGGCTCCTGAGCGATCTTTAATATCTCGCCCACCTTGTCCACAGGCATATTAAGTTCCTTGGCGACCTCCTCCGGCAGCGGGTCCCTGCCAAGCTCCTGCACAAGCTGTCTGGAAACACGAACCAGCTTGTTTATGGTCTCCACCATATGCACCGGTATCCTTATAGTTCTCGCCTGGTCTGCAATAGCCCTTGTTATAGCCTGTCTTATCCACCAGGTCGCATAGGTAGAGAACTTGTAGCCCTTTGTATAGTCAAACTTCTCTACCGCCTTGATAAGGCCGAGATTTCCCTCCTGTATGAGGTCAAGGAACAGCATTCCGCGGCCGACATATCTTTTGGCAATACTGACAACAAGCCTGAGGTTGGCCTCGGCAAGCTTGCGCTTTGCCGTAAGGTCTCCTGCACTCATGCGCTTTGCAAGCTCGGCCTCCTCCTCGCTCGTGAGCAGGTTGACCTTACCTATCTCTTTCAGATACATACGCACGGGATCGTCAATGCTCACGCCGTCCGGCACGGACATATCCTCAAGCTCCTCTTCGCTTACCTCTTCAACGTCTTCGACAACAGGCTCGGGGTCTATGCTTCCGACCAGCTCAATCCCCTGCTTCTCGATGAGCTCATATATCCTATCCATCTGCTCAGCGTCGATCTCAAGCTCCTCCAGCTTGTCCGCAACAGTCTTATATTCGAGCATTCCCTGCTTCTTGCCCTCAAGCAGCAGCTCCTGAATGACCTGCGCCTTTTTCTTTGTAGGGCTCAGTTCCTTTGCGCCCTCGCCGCTTTTGTTCATTTCCAAATTACTCATATGTGTTTCCCCCTTAGTTTTTCTTGTTCCTCTTTTGTTCAAACAGCCTGGACAGCTCCTCCTGATTGCCGGATTCAACCGCTCTTTGCCGTTCTCTGTTTTCCTTTGCCGTTAAAATTATTTCAAGCGGCCGCCGGCAGACATTGAGCCTTTCCTTTGCGTCCGCATCCTTTAAAAGTATGTCCGAGATCCGCCCCGCATCCTCCGGAGCGCATCTGCCGATAATCTCGGCAGCATCCAGCGTTTTCGCACCGGCGGAATACAGCTCAAAAATAAGCGCGGCCAATTTTTTATGTAAAGTATCGCTTGTAAAATCTTCCGGTACAACGCCTCTCTTCAAAACCTCTTTAAACACCTGCCCGTCAAGCATTAAACTCAGCAGCAGCTTTTCTGCATTATAAAGAGCCGTTTCCTCACCGTGCTCCGCCCTGTTTATCTCGCGCAGTATTTTGTTTTCCTGCCGCCGCCTCTCGGCTCCGGCGCGTTTCCTCGATATCTCATTCACAGCTTCCGCTATGCTCCCAGAGCTTATCCCGAGCTCTTCCGAAATACGGTTTATATAAATCTCACGCTGAGCCGCGCTGCCGACCGTTGATAATATCTCCGCCGCCGCATTCATAAAGTCTACCCTGTCATCGATATCGTCAAGATCAAACCTCCGCCGCAGCTCGTCAATCCTGTACTCAATATACGGCTTCGCTTTCTCTATAGTGACCGCAAACATCTCCGCTCCGGAGCTTTTTATCGCTTCGTCCGGATCCTTGCCGTCCGTTATGCTGAGAACTCTTACTTTTACGCCCTCGGCCGCAAGAATGTCCCCCGCTCTTACAGTCGCCTTTTTCCCGGCCTCGTCACTGTCATAGCACAGAACCACACGCCCGGCGTACCGCTTCACAAGCCTTGCCTGTTCCCTGGTAAACGCCGTTCCCAGCGACGCCGCAGCATTGTCAAACCCGTTTTGGTGAAGAGATACAACGTCCATATACCCCTCCATAAGCAACAGGCGGCCGGACTTAGAATTTTTGGCAAGATTCAGGCCGAACAAATTATCTTTCTTCTTAAATACCTCAGTCTCGGGTGTATTCCAATACTTCGGCGCGTCCGCCTTATCATTTATTATTCTGCCGCCGAAAGCGATAACGTTCCCTCTGACGTCAATAATCGGAAAAATCACTCTGCCATCGTAAAATGCGTCATAGAACGAACCGTTGTTACGTCTTTTCACAAGTCCGGCAGCAAACATATCATTTTCAGTATACCCCTTTTTTGATAAAAAATTAATTAAATTATTCCAGCCCTCGGCTGCGAAGCCGATACCGAATTTTTTTATTGTCGAAAAACTTATCTGACGGTTTCTTAGATAGTCAAGCCCGGGCCTGCCCTCCGGTTTTAAAAGATTGTCATAGTAGAACCTGGCTGCGTCAGCGTTGATTTTATAAATAAGCTCTTTCTTTTCGGCGCGCCGCTTCCGAAGCTGAACGTTCTCTCCGCGGTTTTCGGGTACAGGTATATGCGCACGGTCTGCAAGATACCTAACCGAATCCATAAAATCAAGGTTCATCGCGGCTTCAATAAACTGTATAACGCTCCCGCCCGCACCGCAGCCGAAACAGTGAAAAACCTGCTTTTCCGGCGAGACGGTAAGCGACGGCGACTTTCTGTCGTTGTGAAGCGGGCACAGCCCCATCATTCTGCTGCCGCTGCGCTTTAAGACGGTGTACTCGGAAATAATATCGACAATATCATTCTTCAGCATGACCTCGTCAAGAAAGGCCTGGAAATCAGAATCTGCCATAATAACTTCCTTTCTACTTTACCCAAAACCTCGGCACAAACAACTCCTCATACCTCGCAACCGCAAACGGGTCGCTCATGCCTGCGATATAATCGCGGACGATAACAGTTTTATCCTCGGTATGGCTCGTCTCCCGCGCCTCAGCCGGTATCAAATCTATATTTTCTATGAATTTCGAAAAAAGGCCCTCTATAACATTTCTTGCCTTTGTCTCCTCGCTGGCTATCTCCAGGTCACGGTTTAAATACACATTGTCAAACATGAACTGCCTGAGCCCCATCATTGCCTTAAAGACCTCCGGCTCCATACGTATGTCATCTCCGCTTGCCTTTATTGTCGCCTTTATCATAGTATCTATGCGGACTGAGTGTCTGTTACCCAGCACGCTGCTGAACTCTGAGGGAATATCCTCTTCAGACAAGATACCTCCGCGGATAGAATCATCAATATCATGATTGATATATGCAATTTTATCAGCCAGAGCAACTATTCGCCCCTCCAATGTTTCAGGAGGAATCCCGCCGGTATGGTGAGCTATGCCGTCTCTGACCTCATATGTAAGATTAAGCCCGCGTCCGGATTCCAGCACATCAACGACCCTCAGGCTTTGCTCATTATGCTTAAAGCCGCCGTTGCAAATCATATCCAGCACTCTCTCGCCCATATGACCGAACGGCGTATGCCCAAGGTCGTGGCCTAAAGAGATAGCCTCGGTCAGATCCTCGTTGAGGGAAAGAGCCCTCGCTATAGTTCTGGCTATCTGCGAAACCTCCAGCGTATGCGTAAGGCGTGTCCGGTAGTGGTCGCCGAGAGGCGCAATGAACACCTGTGTCTTATGCTTCAGCCGCCTGAAAGCCTTTGAGTGTATAATCCTGTCTCTGTCCCTTTGAAACACAGTTCTTATATCACATGGCTGCTCCAATACAGCTCTCCCCTTTGAGCTGTCGCTAAAGACTGCATATTCAGATAAAAACTCCCTTTCTCTTTTTTCAGTGAGTTCTCTGACTGTCATATAAACCTCCGTGCCGATTTAAATTTTTTCTTCTTTATACTATTCTACAAAAAAAGATTTTTTCCTTTTGCCTATTGACAAAATATCTTATTAATAATAGAATTATTTTAAAATATTATCAAATGTCAGCACAGACAAACGGAGAATTATATGTATTCACACACACTAACGCCGCGGCTTGAAAAAATTGCCGCTCTGATAAACAATTCTCAGGTTGCCGCCGATATCGGCACCGACCACGCATATCTTCCTATCGCTCTTATCTCGCGCGGAAAGGCGAAGCACGTTATTGCCTCGGATATCAATCCCGGGCCGCTGGAGCGCGCAAGATCAAACGTTAGTAAATATAATATGAACGAACAAATCTCACTGCGGCTCGGCAGCGGGCTCTCCGCGATAGCCGCCGGAGAATGTGCGGATACGCTTGTCATTGCCGGTATGGGCGGCCTGAACATAATGCAGATGCTGAAAGAGGGAGAAGAAACTGTCAAAAAGGCCGAAACCGTAATTGTTCAGCCAATGACGAAGATCCCCGAACTAAGACAATATTTATATGATAGCGGATTTTCGGGAATAAGGGAATATCTTGTCAAAGAAAGCGAAAAGCTGTATGTTATCATTGCGTTTGAGACCCAAAAAACGGAGAACAAACCGCTGTCCGAACTTGAAAAGCTGCTTGGCAGAAGTCTTATAAATACACAGCCGGAGCATTTTGCTGAATACAAAGAACTGTTCATAAAGCGGCTTAAAGCGTCAATAGACGGGCTCAGACTGTCAACCGACAGCCAAAAGCTGAGCGAAACGGAAAAACTTTTAAGCGAGGCCGAAAAAATTTAAAGGAGAGATAAACCATGCCAAAGGTCAGAGAAATAGCCTCTTATATTGAAGAGCTCGCACCGCAGAGCCTTGCGGAGAGCTGGGACAATGTCGGATTGATGGTCGGCGATTTTGAGGCGGACGTTAAAAACGTTTTCGTCACACTTGACGCGACCTCGGAGACCGTTGAGGAGGCCATAAAGCACAACGCGGATATGATCATCACTCACCACCCGCTTATCTTCACGGAGATCAGACATGTTACAGAGCAGGACGTCACCGGAAGCATTATTATCAATTTGATTAAAAACAATATCGCCGTCTACAGTGCGCACACAAACTTTGATATTGCAAATGGCGGCATGAATGATATCTTAGCCGAAAAACTCGGGCTTACGAATGTGAGGAGCTACACCGAGGAGGAATGTACAGATAATTCGACCGGCAGACCGAGTGAGAACATAGGCCGCGTGGGTGTGCTGGAACAGCCTGCCGAAATGGCCGACTTTGTAGATTATGTCAAAAACGCTCTCGGCTGCGCGGCCATCAGTTATGTGGGGAACCCGTCAGACGTTGTTTCCGCTGCGGCAGTATGCAGCGGCAGCGGCGGCGACCTGATATATAACGCATACAATGCCGGAGCCGATGTATACATCACCTCGGAAATAAAACATCATCAGGCAAGCCTCGCTATAGAACTGGGCTTAAATGTTATCGACGCAGGCCATTTTGAGACGGAAAACATAATCTGTGGTTTTATGGAAAGCTATCTTAAAAGCCGCTTCCCGGAGCTTAATATCCATAAGTCCTCAGTTGCTCCGTATAAACACAGATAAAGATATACCGCAGAATTTTGATGGGGGTGTAAAAAAATCGCCCGGAGCGTTCAAGGGCAAAAAAACCTGACGATATTTGCTTTTAATGTGCTCAAAAAATTAAAACATCCCATTAAATGCAGAAAATCCGC
>DXIJ01000100.1 GCA_019112945.1 Candidatus Monoglobus merdigallinarum
TGCGATTTGCGACCAACAAGGCAAACAGGACACCATACAGCTATTATGCTTGCAGTTACTACGGACAGTTTGGCAAAGGTAACTGTTCTATGCACTATATCCGCTATGACGTGCTGTATCAGGCGGTACTGGAAAGACTTCAATTCTGGGCGAGAGCCGTACAGCAGGACGAGGAAATGGTCTTGAAAAAGATACAGAAAGCTGGAAACGCACAGAGATTGCAGACAAAGAAAAAAGCAGAAACGGCACTGAAAAAGGCAGAGAGCCGACAAAAAGAAGTTGACCGTTTATTCCTGAAAATGTACGAGGACAGAGCCAGCGGAAAGATAACAGAGCGTAATTTCGTCATGTTATCCAGTAAATATCAGCAGGAGCAGATAGAACTGGAAGAACAGACAGCGAGCCTGAGTGAAGAAATACGAAAAATGGAACAGGAAATGATAGGCGCAGAGAAATGGGTGGAACTCATCAAGGAAAATGCAGTACCTAAGGAACTGACCGCAACACTGCTCAATACCATGATTGAGAAAATCCTTATCCATGCGCCGGAAATAGATGACAATGGCGAAAGGACACAGGAAATCGAGATATACTATCGCTTTATCGGAAAAATTGATTAAAAATCGGATTGATATTTTTAACTAATGGAAACCGGTGAATCAATACCTAATATTTATCAATCAAAAAAGATGGCAGAACTTTATAATATCTCGCTTGATATTTAATTGAATTTGATTCAGAACTGAGTGAGATGCAGGAAATAATCAGTAAAACAAATTAGTAAGAAAATCATCCCGCCCATGACGCTTTTGGCAAAGTGTCAGAGCTGTCTCAACTTGGCGAATAACGATTGAGGCTTGGGCGGGTTATTTAACCGAAATTATTATTTGGTTAGTGCAAGATTCGGCAGGCGAACCGTCACGTCCTGATATCTAATCCCTGCGCTGCTTCGTCGGAAAAATACACAAAAATATTATACAAAATTTTACATTAAAAACGGTTGAAATTAATGCAGGTTAGTAGTATAATTAGCGTATCGTACTAATAATTTAAGTGGAGGTATGTTAAAAATGGAATATTTAGCTGAATATGAGAGATGGTTAAAGGAAGCTGACGCAGCGACTGTCAGTGAGCTTGAAGCGATCAAGGGTGATGAGGAGGAGATCAAGGATCGTTTTTATAAGGCGTTGGAGTTTGGAACAGCCGGACTCAGAGGCGTTCTCGGCGCAGGCACCAACCGCATGAATGAATACGTTGTAGGGCAGGCCACCCAAGGTCTTGCCAACCAGCTCATAAAGACGAACGGTGCGGACGCTGATCTTAGCGTTGTTATAGCGTATGACAGCCGCCATAAGTCGGATGTTTTCTCTCAGGAGGCTGCGCAGATCCTTGCGGCAAACGGTATCAAGGCATATCTGTTTGAGGAGCTCAAGCCTGTTCCGGAACTCTCGTTCTCTGTAAGACATCTTAACACCACCGCAGGTATCGCTGTCACAGCCAGCCATAATCCCGCCAAGTACAACGGCTACAAGGTATACGGCGCAGACGGCGCACAGCTCAATCCTGAGCTTGCAGCTATCGTGCTTGAGGAGATCGATAAGACGGACATGTTTACCGGTGTCAAGAAGATGGATTTTGAGGAAGCAAAAGAGAAAGGCCTTATCGTGATGATAGGCGATGAGGTCGAGGAGGCGTATCTTGACTGCGTACAGGCTCAGTGCATAAATCCGGATCTGGTAAAGGAAAAGGGTGACACACTGAAGTTTGTTTATACCCCGTTCCACGGTGCGGGCAACAAGCCGGTCAGAAAGATTTTAAAGCGTATCGGCTTTGACAATGTCGTTGTTGTAAAGGAGCAGGAGCTGCCGGACGGCGACTTCCCGACTGTTGCGTCTCCGAACCCGGAGAACAAAGAGGGCTTTACTTTAGCTATCGGCTATGCCAAGGACTGCGGGGCTGACCTCATTATCGGAACCGATCCCGACAGCGACCGTGTCGGAATACTTGTAAAGAACGATAAGGGAGAATATGTCAACTTTACAGGCAACCAGGTCGGCGCGCTTTTGTCCGAATATATTTTGTCAGCTTTGGCTGAGAAGAATGCTGTTCCTGAGGACGGATATATCGTAAAGACAATAGTTACAACAAATATAGTAAAGAAGATTTGCGATGCATACGGCATAGGCATGAAAGAGGTGCTGACAGGCTTTAAGTTTATCGGTGAAAAGATAAAGGAATCTGAGGAGACGGGCGTCGGCACATACCTGTTCGGTTTTGAGGAGAGCTACGGCTATCTCAAGGGTACATATGCGCGCGACAAGGATGCAGTCGTTGCGACGATGCTGATCGCTGAAATGGCGCTGTATTATCAGGAAAACGGTACGTCTATCTTTGAGCAGATGGATAATATCTATAAAAAATACGGATACTACAAGGAGAAAGTTGTTTCTGTCACTCTTGAGGGCATAGAAGGTGTTCAGAAGATAAAGAGTACGATGGATTCGCTCAGACAGAACCCGCCCACAGAGATAGCAGGCAAAAAGGTCACGGCTGTGCGCGATTACCAGACAAGCGAGAGACGCGATATCAAGACGGGCGAGACGTCTGAAATCCTCCTGCCGAAATCCAACGTTATTTATCTGGAGCTGGAGGATGACAACAACTTCATTATCCGTCCGTCCGGCACAGAGCCAAAGATCAAGCTGTACTGCCTGATGAAAGGCGATACCGAGGCCGAGGCTGAGGAGCTGCTCAAAAAGGTCGAGCTTGATATTGAAAAAATAGTCGGATAATTATTTTTACATAAAAGGGAATGGCTATGGTTCATTCCCTTTTTTAAAGCAGCCGCTGCGCGGTGCGCGGACGGCGCCTTAGGATATAAGGAGTGAAATATATGAGAATAAAAAAACTTATTGCGGCGGCAGCGGCGGCAGCGCTTACACTGTCCGCAGTACCCGTGCTTGCGTATGAGTTCCCGAACTCATTCTGGCCGCTTAACGACGGCTTTAATGCAGCGGTTTCGGCCGGGGACTATTATGGGATAATAGATTACGGAACGCGCTCGGTCGAGATGATGGAGGGGGAGCCGCAGAACAGCGATACTCTGGGAGTGCTTGCTTCAAGGACATACGAGGTCGCCAATGCTTACGAAATGCTCGGAGACTATGAGAATGCCGCGGTGTATTTTGAGAAATATATCCCGTACGGGGAGTATTTTGGCTGGGACGATGGAGTGAATATAGCGC
This sequence comes from Candidatus Monoglobus merdigallinarum, assembly GCA_019112945.1. GTDB lineage: Bacteria > Bacillota > Clostridia > Monoglobales > Monoglobaceae > Monoglobus > Monoglobus merdigallinarum. Next base: position 3,246 of record DXIJ01000100.1, read on the forward strand.
GCGCCAAGACAGACGCGTTTCCGTCATCGCTTGATTTGTATACGCTGAGCAGCGAACCGACAGTGTACTTTTGGGCAAAGAACGAGCCTAAAAGCGGAGTATACTACGGTCAGGTCAATGAAGAGACGGAAAGCAGCGATTCAATGACGCTGATATATCAGGAGTACGGCGACACATCGACACTAAACTGGCTTGACGCCGCACTGTCGGAGGCTGAGGCAAGCGGTCGCCGTGTAGAGCTTGCCTTGAACTTTCCGGGCGAGGGCAGCCAGCTTGACAGCATAATCAGCGACACGAGCTTTATAGACAGCCTGTGCTCTGTATTGAGAGAGCACAGCTCACTTGTGATGTACCTGCGTATCGGTGCGGAAATGAACGTCTGGTCAGATTTGCCGGATGCGGGCAAATATATATCGGCATTCCGCAAGGTCGCCGCAGAGGCGAGAAATGCGAGCAGCAATATTGCGACCGTGTGGAGCGTAGGGCATACCTCGCCGAACGGCGTTGAGATGAACGATTTTTATCCGGGTGACGAGTATGTTGACTGGGTAGGCGTATCGGCCTATGCAGTGCGCTACTTTATGGGTCGGAGCTGGAGCGCAGCTGAAAGCTATAACGAGATATATTTCAAGGCGGGTGACGGAGCGGATCCGGTGCGCATACTGCGGGAGGTCGTTACAAAATACGGTGACAGAAAGCCGATCATGATCGCCGAGGGAGGAGCCGCGCGTTATACCCGCGGCGAGGTGTTTGCGGACAGCACAGAGTGGGCGCGGCTTAATATTTTGAGAATGTATTCGGTCGCGATGATGGAATACCCGCAGATAAAGCTGGCGGCATACTTTAACAAAGCTACGCCCGGCGAGGCGCAGGACTATGATATAGAGAGCGTACCTGAGCTTGAGGCGGCGTTTGAATCGGTGACTTCAATGCCATGGTTCATTCAAAGAGGCGAGACTGCGGCTCAGAGTTTTGCCCGAGCAGACGGCACTGTGTATGCAGGCGGCAGTACGCTTGAAATATATGCAGCGCCCTATGTGTTCCGCGATTCCCAGCCGCGTGTTGATTACTATGTTGACGGAGCGTGGGTCGGAGCGGCAGTATACCTGCCGTACGGAACAACTCTTGATCTGTCGGCAGTATCTGACGGAACGCACGTACTGGAGGCGGTAGTTACGTCAAACGGTGCTGAAAAGCTGAGACGGTCGTACAGCCTGCAAAAGAGCGCGCCGGCAGCGCCGGGAGCCGGGGGCTTCAGCGACACCGGAGCTTTAAGCAAAACACAAGGCGAGGCGGTCGAGTTCGTATCGTCAGGCGGAATAGTCAACGGCTATGAGGACGGCAGCTTCCGCCCGGGAGCAAGCATAACCCGTGCCGAGTTTGCCGCCATGGTGTGCCGCGCTTTCGGTTACGATTCGTCAGGCAGGTGCAGCTTTACAGACGCGGCAGACCACTGGGCGAGCGGATATATCAAGGCCTGCGCTGACAGAGGAGCGATAAACGGCACCGGAAATGGTTTGTTCTCGCCGGAGGATAATGTTACATTCGAGCAGGCGGCAAAGATTCTTACGGTATGCGCAGGCCTTACAGACGGCGTCGGGGTCGCTTACCCGCAGGGGTTTGTTTCGATAGGCGACGATGCAGGAATGTTCAGATATATGGAAAACCGCACCGTAGGCAGCAGCCTTGCGCGGATAGATGCAGCCTGTATGTTCTACGGCTGTATGGAATAGCCGGTTAAATTAAAGGTGAAGGGAGAATATTATATGATAAAGAGGCTTTGCACGTGTGCGCTGACCGCATTTTTTCTGTGCAGCTGTTCAGCAGAGGGCGGTGTGTCCATGTTCCCGCAGGGGACGGAGTATTATTATGACGAAAGCGCACCCGTGATAGAGTTTGAAAAGACAAGGATGAATGCGGACGGCGTGCGAGAATATTACCTGTTTGACGACAACCCGGAGCACCTGAACCCAAGGTTCCTGGCAGACGGGGAAGTTCCGTCGTCGATAGCGCATTTTGAGGATCTGACGCCCGGTATATATACGGTTTTCAGCTATCATCACAGAGGCGATTCCGTGGACTATCAGGCGGATCTGTATTATGATGCGGTGTTTTCATCAAGCACCGGCGGAGAGTTTGAAATACTGAATTTGGGTCTTGATCACGATTGGGACTGGAATCAGGCGTGGGCGGATTATACCGGCGAGACGGTGTATATGCCGGAGTATATAAGAAGCTACAGCTGCACCTGCAATGAGCAGTTGCAGGGGGCGGACGGTATCTGCACAAATCCTGAGTGCCCCGGTATAATAAGAAACCAAAGCCGGGAGCCGAACACAGCGCTGTACGATAACCTGCTCACTGTCAAAGAGGTGTTCCCGGGCAGCCCGGTGTATTTGAGCGATTTTGTGACGCACATAGAAAAGGACGGGGTAAACCATTTTAGGTACGGCGGGTATAATGAGCCCATGTGGATGATGATGAGATTTGAGGTAAAAAGCGGCACGGTCACATTTGACACCTTAGCGTATACCGACAAGACCGCTGCTCAAAATAATTTTAACACGCTTTTAAAGGGCGCGTTTGACAACGAGCCGCAGTATAAGGGTATTGCCGAGTGCGCGCCTGTTGTGACGGCCGAGCTTGAATATGATATAAACGATTCAACTCCCGCCGGAGCTATCCCGGTCACTGTTAAAAATGCGCGTGTTCCGGAAAGGTTTACAATAAAGGACGGGGTGTTTGCAACATATGTAAACACATGGCGCGAGGAGCAGCCGATCGCCGCAGAGTCTGATATAATGCCGCTTGAATACGCAGATGACACCAAGCTTCAGCTGTATGGCGCCGCAGCCGCCGGGCGTGATAATATCTGGAGGTTTGACCCGTACCATACAAAGACATACGGAGGCTATGATGCGGCGTGGGAGAAAAAGCTCAAGGAGTACGGCATAGCAGTCGGCGGTGACTTTGAGCCGAACTCGAGCATACTGGAGGCGAACTATCCAAAGGGCACCGAAGTATCGACAGATGAGTTTTATACATATACCGCGTGCAACCTTGGAAATTTCGGTGTTACGAACGTCTATAAAATACGTCTGTGCAACAGCGGCACAGAGGAGAGGCAGTTCGGACTGAGCATAAGATCGATCGCCGGGCAGGTGTATAGGTACAGCCAAGTGGACATAAACAGCGGAGCTGAAATAAAAAGCGATGGATATATTATGAAGAAGTTTGACGATGACCCCAAGGAGGATCCGCAGTCTACCTCTGACCCGAAAGCGAGGGTAAAGCCGCCCGAACTGGGCGATGACATAATTTTTGGCGCCGAGCCGGGCAGGACTTATGAAATAACCATAGAGATAACAACTCTGACCGGCTGCGTGGCGCCAATGCACAATAATTTTTTTGTGAATTAACTTGTCGGAGTTTGGTTTATATAGTTCTGAATGCCGCGGGCGATCGCAGCGGCTGCCTTGGTCTGCCAAGCGGGGCTGTTCAGGTTCAGAGCCTCTGTCGGATTCGACAGATAGCCAAGCTCTACCAAAACTGCCGGCATATCGGTGTTCCTCAGGACCGAAAAATTTGCCTGACGAACGCCGTTGTCTTTGCTGCCCAAAGCCGATATGAACGATTCCTGGATCGATTCGGCCAGAGCGGCGGCCGGACTGCCCAGCCTGTAGACATATGTTTCAAAGCCGGACGCCGCAGGGTTTACGGAGCTGTTTGTGTGTATGCTGATAAAGTAGTCCGCGCCCCATTCATTTGCCATAGCGGCGCGCTTTCTGAGGTCGGCCGCAACCGGGGTTATCACGTTTTCGTCTCTGTCGGTGCGGTACTCCATGACCTCATAGCCCATTTCCCGGAGGTCTTGAGCAAGCTTGGTTGCAACCGAGAGATTGACGCGCTCTTCAATAACATCGTTTCCGACTGCTCCCGGATTTGTTCCGCCGTGACCCGCATCCACAAATATTTTTACTGCCATAATTTCACCTTCTTTCGTCTGTCTTTCGGCAATAGCCTGCCGCATGGGACTTTTATCCCTCGTTTTATTATATTATCTTATCTTAATTTGGTGAAAATCCGCATTATGTGATGATTGGTGTCGCCGGGCGTTTTTTTTAATTTAAGCTGATTGTAACACTCGTGTAATACATTTTATGCTATAATATACATAAAATTGGGATAGAATGTCGTATT
>DXIJ01000101.1 GCA_019112945.1 Candidatus Monoglobus merdigallinarum
AATTTAAATTTTTTTATAGATCACGTCTTGACTTTTGGCTTTTAAAGTGATAAAATAGGCAAAATGCCTGAAAGGAGCGTACAGCCTTGACGTCTTATGTGCTTGATAAAATTATTATTTGGTTTACGTGCTTGTTTAGGGTATTTTATTTTCAAAATTCGATTATCAGGGCAATACGGTGATTATTTTCTCCGGTTGTCCTTTTATTTTGCATACTATTAAAAAAGGAGCTGAGCTTTATGCAAAATTCTGCTACTGCACGTTTGATACTCGAAAACGGAACAGTGTTTACGGGGCGTCCGTTTGGGTTTGTGCATGATGTTTTGGGCGAGGTGGTCTTTACCACCAATATGACCGGCTATCAGGAAACGCTGACCGACCCGTCGTTCTGCGGCCAGATAGTGGTCATGACATATCCGCTTATCGGAAACTACGGAATAAACTTTGAGGATATGGAGTCGGACAAGCCTGCGCTGAGCGCGTTTGTTGTGCGGGAGGCGTGCGATTATCCCAGCAACTTCAGAACCGAAATGAGCCTTGACGGCTTTCTCAGGCAGAACAGGATAATGGGCCTTGAGGGGATAGACACAAGGGCGCTTACCAGGATCATACGCGACTGCGGCTGCATGAGGGGGATAATCACCACGCAAAACCTTGACGGCGAGGATTTAAAGGCGCGCTTTGATACGCTTGACAACTCGGACGTAATAAGCCGCGTGTCTGCAAAATATTCATATAACATCGGCGGCACGGGCGAGAGAGTAGCGTTTATAGATATGGGAGCCAAGCACGGGATCCTGCGCGACCTCAGCGCTCTCGGCTGTGACATCACTGTATTTCCGTATAATGTGTCAGCTAAAGAGATAGAGAAGCTCAACCCTGATATGGTTTTTGTCTCAAACGGACCCGGGGACCCGCGCGATGTGCCCGAGACGGTAGAGACAGTAAAGCAGCTTATAGGCAAGTACCGCGTATGCGGTATCTGCATGGGTCATCAGATAATCGGGCTTGCGCTCGGGTGCGGCATAAAGAAGCTCAAGTTCGGGCATCACGGCGGAAACCACCCGGTCAAGAATACGGAGACGGGCAGAGTATACATCTCCTCGCAGAACCATAATTATATAGTCTCGGATTTGCCGGGAGACGTCCGCGAGCTGTACACAAACGTCAACGACGGAACGTGCGAGGGCATAAAGCATGACGGCCTGCACGTATGCAGCGTACAGTTCCACCCCGAAGCATCGCCGGGGCCTCTTGATACGCGCTTTATCTTTAAGAGCTTTTTTGAAATTTAGTTTAGGAGGGACTTAAATTGCCAAGGGATAACAGTATAAAAAAGGTGTTGGTCATAGGCTCGGGGCCTATCGTTATCGGACAGGCTGCGGAATTTGATTATTCGGGCACTCAGGCGTGCAGCGCGCTTAAGGAGGACGGCGCAGAGGTTGTTTTGGTAAACAGCAACCCCGCAACCATAATGACTGATAAGGACACCGCCGATTACACATATATAGAGCCGCTGACGGCTGAGTATCTTGAAAAGGTAATAGAAAAGGAGCGGCCGGACAGCCTGATCGCCGGAATGGGCGGACAGACGGGTCTGAATCTGGCATGTGAGCTCTATGACAGCGGCGTGCTCGAAAAATACGGCGTTAAGGTCATAGGCACGTCTATTGAGTCGATAAAAGAGGGAGAGGACAGAGACAGCTTTAAGCAGCTGATGAGCAGAACAAATCAGCCCATGATACGCGGCGAGATCTTTAACACTGTTGAGGAGTGCTGCCTCTTTGCGGACGAGATAGGCTATCCGGTGATCGTTCGCCCGGCATATACGCTCGGAGGCACGGGCGGCGGCATTGCGGAGACAAAAGAGCAGCTTATAGAGATAGCGACACAGGGTATACACCTGTCGCGTGTGGGGCAGGTGCTGATCGAGAAGTGCATACGCGGCTGGAAAGAGATAGAGTTTGAGGTCATTCGCGACGGCGCGGGGAACTGCATAACCGTCTGCTCGATGGAGAACGTCGACCCCGTTGGAGTGCACACCGGCGACAGCATAGTTGTGGCCCCGGCGCAGACGCTGGCCGATAAGGAATACCAGATGCTCAGGACGGCCGCCATCGATATCATCAATTCCATAGAGATAAAGGGCGGCTGCAACGTGCAGTTTGCGCTGAACCCCGACAGCTTTGAGTATGCGGTGATAGAGATAAATCCGAGGGTCAGCCGCTCATCGGCGCTGGCTTCAAAGGCGACGGGATATCCTATAGCCAAGATAGCGGCAAAGATAGCGCTCGGATACAACCTGGACGAGATAAAGAATGCTGTGACAGGCAAGACATATGCGTGCTTTGAGCCCGCGATAGACTACTGCGTTGTCAAGATACCGAAATGGCCGTTTGATAAGTTCTTCGGAGCCAAGAGGCAGCTGGGAACAAAGATGATGGCGACCGGCGAGGTCATGGCGATAGGCAGCAGCTTTGAGGCTGCGCTGCTCAAGGGTATACGCTCGCTGGAGATCAAGCAGTTCACTCTCAGCCGGGAATTTTCAAAGAACCACAGCCTTGACAGCCTGAAGCACCGCGTCGTTGTGCCGGATGATGAAAGGCTGTTCGACCTGGCAGAGCTCATAAGGCGCGACTATCTGATGGATAAGATATGTGAGATAACGGGTATGGATCCGTGGTTCATTAAAAAGATAAAGAAAATCGTTGAAATGGAGGAACGGCTCAAGGATTACACGCTTGACACACTATCTTCCGACGTACTTAGAAAATACAAGGTCACCGGCTTTGCGGATGAGGGTATTGCGGATATCATAGGCTGCAGCGGCGATGATATAAGAGAACTCCGATATAAATACGGCATTCATCCCGTTTACAAAATGGTCGATACCTGCGCGGGCGAATTTGAGGCGGTATCGCCGTACTACTATTCGACCTATGACGAGATATCCGAGGCCGTGCCCTCAGATAAAAAGAAGGTCATAGTTTTAGGCTCAGGTCCCATAAGGATAGGTCAGGGCATAGAGTTTGACTATTGCAGCGTCCACAGCGTCAAGGCTCTTAAAAAAATGGGGATAGAGACGATAATAATCAATAACAATCCCGAGACCGTCAGTACGGACTTTGACACGGCAGACAAGCTGTATTTCGAACCGCTGACAGAGGAGGACGTACTGAGCGTTATCGAGCTTGAAAAGCCGGACGGCGTTATACTGCAGTTCGGAGGCCAGACAGCGATCAAGCTCGCAAACTTCCTCGACAGAATGAATGTGCCAATCTTTGGCACAAAGCCCAAATATATCGACGAGGCCGAGGACAGAGAAAAGTTCGACTCGGTGCTTGAAAAACTTGGCATAAAGAGGCCTAAGGGCAGAGGTGTGTGGTCTGTTAAGAGAGGTGTTGAAGAGGCGGAGGAGCTTGGCTACCCGCTGCTGGTTCGCCCGTCGTACGTGCTGGGCGGTCAGGGAATGGAGATCACGCATAACCGTGAGGAGCTTGTCCAGTATCTCAAAGACGCGTTCAATAAGGATAAGGATAATCCTGTTTTGATAGACAGATATCTGGGCGGCAAGGAGCTTGAGGTCGATGCGATATGCGACGGTACGGATGTGTTCATACCGGGTATCATGGAGCATCTGGAGCGCGCGGGTATACATTCGGGCGACAGTATTTCCATATATCCGCCGCAGAGCATATCGGAGGACATAAAGGAAAAGATCATCGATGTTACAAGACGGATAGCGGTCGAGATGAAAGTTATCGGTATGATAAACATTCAGTTCATCGAGTTTAAAGATGAGCTCTATATTATAGAGGTAAACCCGCGTTCAAGCCGCACGGTGCCGTATATCACAAAGGTAACGGGCGTTCCCGTTATAGAGCTTGCAACCAGGGTCATGCTGGGCGAGACGCTGAGCAGTATGGGCTACGGCAGCGGCATAAGTCCGGAATCCGGAATGGTCGCCGTAAAGGTGCCGGTGTTCTCGACCGAGAAGCTGCCGATGGTAGAGGTGAGCCTGGGCCCGGAAATGCGCTCGACCGGCGAGGTGCTTGGCGTAGGCCGCAGCTTTGAGGAAGCGATATACAAGGGCTTTGTGGGAGCCGATATCACTATCCCGCATCGCGGCAGCACTATCCTTGCCACCGTGCGCGAACGCGACAAGGAGAACTTCCTGCCTATCGCCAAAAAGTTTGCCGAAATGGGCTGCAGCTTTATAGCAACTCAGGGTACCGCGGAGTTCCTGAACAAAAACGGTATTAGCGTCAAGCGCGCCAAAAAGATAAGCGAGGGCGTTCCCAATGTGCTTGATGTGATAAGAAGCGGGGTGTGCGACCTGATAATCGATATACCAAAGAAAGGCAACGATAAGGGCAGCGACGGCTTTAAGATAAGACGCTGCGCCTCCGAGTGCTCTATAACACTGATGACGTCGCTGGATACTGTCCGGGCTCTCGTCAGCGTAATGGAGAAGAATATGACCGCTGATGACGTTGAGGTCATATCGGTAAAGGAGATAAAATAACAGTAAGCAGGCCGGAGCGCAAATGATCGCTCCGGCCTGCTCAGCATTATGCGGCTGTTATTCGCCGCCTCTGTTATATTTCATTTCGTTAAGTTCCTGACGTGTTATCAGAACCTGACGCGGTTTTGTGCCCTCGTAGGGGCCGATTATCTTCATCTGTTCCATCTGGTCTATAAGTTTTGCAGCTCTCTGATATCCCATTTTGAATTTCCTCTGGAACATTGCCACCGACGCCTGACCGTTTTCAAGCACGAGTTCTGCGGCCTCTATAAACATATCGTCGAGTTTCTCGGCGCCCGCACTGTGTGCGGTATGCGCCGAGGACTGCTCAATATCCGCTGCGACCCGCTCATGCTCTTTTTCGATGTGCTCGATGACCTCTTCATCATATTCGGCCTCGTACTGGCTTTTGATAAAGCTTACAAGAGCTTCGATCTCCGCGTCGGATACAAAGTTGCCCTGTACGCGGATAGGCTTCATTGCGCCTCTGGGGGAATACAGCATGTCTCCCTTTCCAAGCAGCTTTTCGGCTCCGGCGGAGTCGATTATCGTGCGGCTGTCCACCTGGGACGAGACCGCAAACGCGATCCTCGATGGGATATTCGCTTTTATTACGCCGGTTATTACGTTGACAGACGGCCTCTGCGTTGCGATAACAAGGTACATTCCGGCTGCGCGCGCCAGGGCGGCAAGCCTGTTTATCGCTTCTTCGACCTCGCTTTTGGCAACATTCATCAGGTCTGCGAGCTCGTCTATTATTATTACTATTTCGGGAAGTTTAAGTTCGGGTGTTCCCTGCTCCTCCATCAGCTTGTTAAAGCCGCTGAGGTTTCTGACCTTGTTGTCCTTGAGCAGGTTGTAGCGGTTCTGCATCTCAACGACCGCCCAGTTGAGCGCTCCGGCCGCATGCTTGGGATCGGTCACTACAGGGATAAGCAGGTGCGGTATACCGTTGTATACTCCGAGTTCGACCATTTTGGGATCAACCATTATCATTTTGACCTCGTCCGGCTTTGACTTGTACAGAATGCTTGTGATGAGCGAGTTTATGCAGACCGATTTTCCCGCACCCGTAGCCCCGGCAATAAGAATATGCGGGAAGTCGGCAATATCCGCAATAACGCAGCTTCCGCTTATGTCCTTGCCGAGCGCGACCGTGGTCTTGGAGCGCTTGCGTGAAAACTCCTTAGTGTCAATGACCTCTCTGATATGTACGGGCAGCGGCTTTGAGTTCGGTATCTCTATTCCTATTGCCGATTTTCCGGGTATGGGAGCCTCAATCCGAACCCCGGGAGCGGCGAGGCTGAGCGCTATATCATCCGAGAGCCCGGTTATCTTTGAGACTTTTACGCCAAAGCCGGGCTGCAGCTCAAAGCGTGTTACCGTGGGTCCCTGAGTGATATTGATTATTTTGGCCTCTACCTTAAAACTGCTCAGCGTATCAAGCAGCTTGTTCGCCTTTTCTTCAAGCTCCTGCTTTATCTCCGTTTTGGATTTAACGCGCACGGGAGGCTGAGACAGCAGCTCTATCGGCGGCATTTTGTACAGTATGATAGGAGGCTGCTGCTTGTGTTCTTCGATCTCGGCAGCTATTGCGTCCTCCGGCGACGGCTCCTGCTCAACCGACATTTTGCGGCCTTTGGTTACGGCCTCGTCAAGAGGCACGCCGCTGTCGAGAGCTTTTTTTGTCATCGGGTCGAGCCTGTCCCGGAGTTTGGCTTCGCTGGGCGGTTCAAAGTCGTCCGGGTCGTTTTTAGGTATCGTGCCGTCCTCAAGAGGCATATCCGTCAGCGCCCCGGTCTTTGTTGTGTCAAGCAGCGCGTCCTCTGCGGCGCCGTTTTTATTTTCCTCGGCTATTGCACCGATAGATATCTCTTCGATATCAAACGGCAGGTCGTCGATTTTAAATCTATGCTCGCCTGCCTCCTTTGCGCTGCTTCTGAAGCTTTGTGTAAGGCTGTCGTCCTCTTCGATAACGAACCTCTGCGGCTTTACTTCAAGCTCGCCGTCCCGCATGTCAGTTTCCTGTGCCGGAGCTTTCGTATCGGCGGCGTCGTTATATATTGGTGCGCGGCTTTCTCTTTCGCGCATTTTCTCTGCACGCGCCTTTTGCTTCTTCTCTTTTTTTGCCTTTGAACGCGCAGCCAAGAGCTTAAACAGCGACGTTTTTTTGTTTTCCCCGGGCGCATCGTTTATGGGCTCGAGCTCTACCTCGCTGCCGATACGGTTTGCTATACTGCTGCGGATCTTTCTGCAATAATTCAGGAACTTTCGGGAGACCCCCTCAAGCGAAAGCCCGGTCAGTATAATAAGCAGTGTAAGCGCTGCCGCCAGGCTGAATATCCATGTGCCGGTGTATCCGATAAGAAGCACCAGAACCTTGCAGAGCAAGCCGCTCAGGATTCCGCCGCCGTTTCCGTTAATTCCGTTTTGGTAAAGATTATCAAGGTTTGCCGTAAATCCTCCGCCGGTAAACGAGGTGTCTTTCATGACGAGGGCGTATATCATGCCGGAGCATAGCATAAGCCCCAAAAGCACCCACCATTTATAGAGAGACTCGTTTCTCTTTTTGTCCAGGAAGCAGTTGACGCCCGCCAGCAGGAAAAAAACAAAGAATATTGACGACGCCGCGCCAAACAGGCCGTAGCATACGTTTTTAATAAATCCGCCTATGATACCTGCGGCGGAAATATAAAAAGCACACGCCAGAAAAAGCCCGAGAGCTATCAGGATAATACCCTGTATCTCACCGGACAGGACCTTTGTCTGTCTGCTCTTTGCCGGCGCTTTGCGGCTTGTTTTTGATCCCGCGCCGGCTTTCCGAGCCCTTTTTGTGCTTGCCGTCCCGGACGTCTTAGAGCCGGACTTTTTTGATTTGGTTTCAGGCATTTTTTATTCCCCTTATTCGTTTTGAATGTTTGAGATATTCCGTTTAATTATACCATAACTCAGATGTATTTTATATTACGGTTATATTTCAATATTATTATTTTAGTCAAAGCGGCGCGGAATATGGGGGAGATATCGCCCGAGCGGCGGCAGTCCCCCGCCGCCCTCGGGCACGCCGGTCATATGCTTAAATATTTTTTGATGTTTTTGATAAACAGCTCAAAAACATTTATCTTTTCAACGTCTGCGAGTGCGACTATATTGTTTTCGCCGATCTTCTGGCCGTCTATTTTAAAGGTTACGCTGCCGACAACGTCGCCGCTCCTTACGGGTGCGCTGCAATATGTGTTTATGTTTATATCGGTCTCGACCTTGTCCTCATTGCCCTTTTTTACGATAAAACTTGAATTTCCGTCGAGGGATACCGGCACAGTGTCAGCCGTTCCGCTCTGGACGGCGAGGTTTGGTATCGCGCCCACAAGCTCGTCTCCGTTTACTACCGCATAGTTGGCAAACCCGTAATCCAGCAGCTTTGCTGCGCTGCCGAAGCGCTCTGCCGTACTGGGCGCGCCGAGCACGACCGCAACCAGGGTCATGCCGTTTCTCTCCGCCGTTGCCGACAGGCAGTATTTTGCCTTGGACGTCGAGCCGGTTTTAAGCCCGTTTGCGCCGCTGTAGGTCTTAAGCAGGCGGTTTGTGTTGGACAGCCCGAAACTTCCGTCTCTGAGAGAGTCCATCCAGATTGTCGTATATTTGAAAACATCGGTGTACTTGATGAGAGCGCAGGATATCTTGGCCACGTCGCGTGCGCTGCTGTAATGGTCGTCAGGCTCGTCAAGGCCGTTGCAGTTGCAGAAGTGAGTGTTTTCGCAGCCAAGCTGAGCGGCCTTTTTGTTCATCATTTCCACAAATGCTTCCTCGCTCCCTCCGACGAACTCCGCCATGGCGACGGCGGCGTCGTTGCCGGAGGCTATGGCTATTGCCTTTATCATATCGTCAACGCTCATCTGCTCCCCGGGCTCCAGATACACCTGTGAGCCGCCCATTGACGCGGCGTGCTCGCTGACGCTTACCATGTCGCTGTAGCTTATCTTGCCGTTGCTCAGCGCTTCAAATATAAGCAGCATCGTCATCACCTTTGTGACGCTGGCTATCTGGAGACGTTCATCGGGATTAAATTCGTAGAGCACTGTGCCAGACTCCGGCTCCATGAGAATGCCGGAGCTTCCGCTTACGAGCGGCGCCGATACCTCGGTGTCTACCTGTGCTGCCGTATCATCGGCAAAAACTGCGCTGTTGATCAAAATAACGGCCGACATTAACGCCGCTGTGATACATATTGTTTTTTTATAAAGTTTCATATGCTTCCTCCATGTGTTATCATAAATTTTTCTTCATGTTTGCAAGAGCGTTCTTTTCAAGGCGTGATACCTGAGCCTGAGATATACCTATTTCATTTGCAACCTCCATCTGGGTCTTGCCCTGGAAAAACCTGAGGTTAATGATATGTTTTTCGCGCTGACCGAGGCGTTCTATGGCCTCTTTCAGGGAAATACTTTCAAGCCAGGATTCGTCGACGTTTTTTTCGTCCTTTATCTGATCCATTACAAAAACAGCGTCCGAACCGTCGTGATAGACCGGCTCCTGCATCGATACCGGGTCAACTATCGCGTCAAGGGCGACAGAAACATCCTCGGGCTTTAGGTTAAGCTCCTTTGCTATCTCGTGAATGCTCGGCTCCTTTCCGTTTTGGTTCGTCAGCCTCTCCTTGACCGACAAGGCCTTGTACGCGGTGTCGCGGACAGAGCGGCTGACCCTTATGCTGTTGTTGTCGCGCAGGTATCTGCGGATTTCTCCGATTATCATCGGCACTGCGTAGGTGCTGAACTGCACGTTGTGCGAGGTGTCGAAGTTTTCGACCGCTTTTATAAGGCCTATGCAGCCTATCTGGAACAAATCGTCAATGTTTTCGTTTCGGTTGTTGAATCTTTTCAAAATGCTCAGCACAAGCCTGAGGTTGCCGTATATAAATTTTTGGCGCGCATCGTTGTCGCCCTGCTTTATCTTTTCAAAAAGCTCCTCCTTTTCGGCTGATGAAAGCACCGGGAGCTTGGAAGTATTTACGCCGCAGATCTCGACCTTGTTGTTTCCCATTTGGATTGCCTCCTTATGACACTCTGTTTCTTAATACAGTATTTGCAACAGCCGGAATAATATTCAAAGGCTTTAAAAATATTCTTGGCAAGACGTATGCGCGTGTGTTATAATAAATAAAAAAAGAAAGGATTTGAATTTATGAAATACAGAGATTTATGCGGAAACAATGTATCGGTTCTGGGGCTCGGCTGTATGCGGCTGCCGGAAAAGAAAAACGCCGACGGAAAAAGCGTTATAGATTATGAAAGATTTGCGGAGATGGCAGAGTACGCATACGAAAACGGCGTGAATTACTTCGATACCGCGTATATGTATCATGATTACACAAGCGAGATCGAACTCGGCAAGGCGCTAAGGCAGCTCGGCATCAGAGATAAGGTGTATATTGCCGACAAGCTCCCGCCGTGGAATGTTAATTCAAAAGAAGATGTGCTTAAGGTCTTTGAGGAGCAGCTCCAAAAGACCGGTCTTGATTATTTTGACTATTACCTGCTGCACAATATGTCAAGCGAACATTGGAATAATACAATAAAAAAGTATGATGTAATGAGCGTGATGCGCAGCCTAAAAGAGAGCGGCAGGATAAGGCATTTGGGATTTTCGTTCCATGATGATCTTGACGCGTTTAAGGATATCATCGACGAGGGCGGGGAGGATTTTGAGTTTTGCCAGATACAGCTCAACTACGCCGATGCTGCCTCGGGCTTTCAGGCGGGGCTTAAGGGACTTGAATATGCGCACTTAAAAGGCCTTGACGTGATAATCATGGAGCCGCTCAGGGGCGGCAAACTTGCGTGTCCGCCCGAGCATGTGAAAGAAAAGCTGCCTGAGGGAAAAAGTGCGGTCGAAATCGGACTTGACTTTCTGTGGGACAGACCCGAGGTAAATCTCGTGCTGAGCGGAATGAGCAGTATGGAGCAGCTTAAAGAAAATATTGAGTATGCTAAAAGAGCCGAGCCGGGTATGCTTACAGACGCCGAAAGAGCTGCCGTGCTGGAGGCCGGAGAGGCGTATAACAGCGGTGCAAGAGTCGGGTGTACCGGCTGCGCTTACTGTATGCCGTGCAGCGTGTCGATAAATATCCCGGAGGTGTTCAGGCTGTATAACAAACAGGCGCTGGAATACTCGTGGGAGACCGGGCAGAAAGATGCTTACAAAAATCTGGAAGTCAAAGCGGATTCGTGCGTACACTGCGGAAAGTGCACCTCGCACTGTCCGCAAAATCTGGAAATACCCAAACTTCTGAAAGAGGCGCATATTTCTCTGTCATAGCGGAATAATACAAAAGAGAAATACAGCTGAGAGGGTGAACCGTATGAAATCGTATATTGGGATCGAGGACATAAACGCGCGCGAGATATTGGATTCGCGCGGCAATCCGACGGTCGAGGTCGAGGTCTATACCGACGACGGCTCAGTCGGCAGGGCTGCCGTGCCGTCCGGAGCGTCAACCGGCAAATATGAGGCGCATGAACTCAGAGACGGCGACAAATCAAGGTATATGGGCAAGGGCGTGCAGAAATCGGTAAAGGTCATTAAGGAGTTTCTGGCGCCGGGGCTCAGGGGCATGAACGTTATCGACCAGGCGGCGATAGATAAAAAAATGATAGACCTGGACGGAACGCCGAACAAGTCAAAGCTGGGAGCCAATTCTGTTCTGGGCGTATCTCTGGCAGCGGCGGCTGCGGCGGCCGAGGCTCTGGGACTGGGGCTTTATCAGTACATCGGGGGCGTAGGCGCAAGAAAGATGCCGGTGCCGATGATGAATATAATAAACGGCGGCCGTCACAGTGACAACAGCCTCAGTATACAGGAGTTTATGATAATGCCGGTAGGTGCGGAAAGTTTCAGCCAGGGGCTTATGTGGTGCAGCAGGGTTTTCCATACGCTTAAAGGCGTACTGAGCGGGCAGGGCTACAGCACGGCGGTCGGTGACGAGGGCGGCTTTGCGCCGAGGCTTACGGGTGATGAAGAGGCTATAAAGTACCTGGTCAGCGCTATAAGCAAGGCGGGCTTTAAGCCCGGAGAGCAGTTTGTTATCGCGCTGGATGCGGCGGCGAGCGAGATGTATAACGAGGCTAAAAATGTCGGTGAAGAGGACAGGTATTATTTCTGGAAGCAAAACAGAATGCTTTCGCGCGGTGATATGGTAAAGATGTGGTGTGACTTCTGCCGCAAATACCCTATAGCGTCGATCGAGGACGGCATGGCGGAGGACGATTTTGAGGGCTGGGCGGATATGACCGATAAGCTGGGCGATAAAATAAAACTTGTCGGCGATGATTTGTTTGTTACGAATAAGGAGCGCCTTAAAAAGGGGTTTGATTTAAAGATAGCAAACGCCGTGCTGATAAAGCCCAACCAAATAGGAACGCTCACCGAAACGCTTGAAACTATCGAGCTTGCCAAAGCAAACGGTTATGAGACGATTATCTCACACAGAAGCGGCGAGACAAATGACAGCATGATATCCGATATAGCGGTCGCGGTAAACAGCGGTTATATAAAGGCCGGCGCGCCGTCGCGCGGGGAGAGAACGGCAAAATACAACAGGCTGCTGAGGATCGAAGAAGAGCTCTCAGAGAGCGCAGTTTATTAGAGACGGTCAGCCGGACTTTTGGTATACCCGCCAAAGCCCGGCTGATTTTAAAATTAAATAGACTTTGTATCATAAAACTGTTATTGATATTTTACAATATATATGTTATAATTGACATATAAGTAAATATAGAAAGGAATGTTGTAAATGTCAACCAGGGAAATGATTATTAACTTGCTTGATAAAATACCGGATTATAAAATCGGTTATGTTTTAGCATATATTCAAGGCATTACAGCTGATGAGGAAGCGGACGATTTATTTTGTGAAAGAATGATTCAAGATTATATAAAAGATACGGACCCAACAAAGGATGATGAATATACCCTTGAAGAATGCAAAAAAGAATGGGGTATTAATTAATGTATCATATAGTCATTAAAAAGAAAGCTAAAAAATTTATTGACAAACTTTCAGCGGAGGAAAAACGCAGAGTTGTCGCAGAAATTGAACGGCTTCCCCGCGGCGGAGATATTAAACCGTTAAGGGGGTATCAGGGTTTGTTGCGTTTGCGTGTTGGCAAATATCGCATTATATATACAGTTGATAACGGCAAATTGACGGTTATTGTAATTGACGCTGAAAACCGAGGTCAAGTATATAAACACTTATAAAAATTAAAAAAAACTCTTGACATGGCATGGCAGACGTGATATAATAGCTTTTGTGAGTGATAAAGGCTCAGGATATTCCTCTATAGCTCAGCTGGTAGAGCATGCGGCTGTTAACCGCAGGGTCGTTGGTTCGAGTCCAACTGGAGGAGCCATGGAAAAGGACAGCAGAGGCTGTCTTTTTTTTTGTGTATGTATTTAAATACTGAGCTCATCGCTGTATTTCGCCGCGTATACAGAAGCGAGAAGATCCCGTATGCATACAATTATTATAACAAGAACAGCGATACCTACAATCAATCAAGCTCGCACGGAACGCACGTGGCGGGTATAGCTGCGGGGAACAACGGTACCGACCCGAATGGCGGTAAGTTTTTGGGAGCGGCGCCCGATGCGCAGCTTTTGCTTATGGCTTGCCCGGTGCTTGCCGATGAAGCTACCATAGCCGCTCTCGATGATGCGGTAAAGCTTGGAGCAGACGTTGTAAATGCAAGTTATGGAGCCGCATATATTGAAGTGAATGACGCTGTTGAAGAAGCGGTAAACACGGCAGTGAACGCCGGGGTGCTTTTTTCCGGAGCAGCTGGGAATGAGTCAAGAGGATATAATTCGGGCGCTGTGAGCGCGGAAAATATAGACTACTCTGCGGGAGGAACACCGAGCTCGCCCACTGCAACAACGTCTGTGGCGTCGGCAGATAATATCGCCGCATGGGAAGCGTATAAAGAAATGTATATAGGCTCGGACGCTGTCAGGTTTCATGATGCAAATGATAGCGTAAGCTTTGCGGAGAGCTTCAGCGATGCAGAGTATGAATATGTGTATGCGGGCGGCGGAACCAAGAGCGAGTTTGAAGCAGTGGACGCAGCGGGCAGGATCGCAGTCGTAGACCGAGACCACATATATTTTTCGGAGAAAACGGTAAACGCAAAAGAAGCGGGAGCCATAGGAGTTGTTATTGTAAATTATGATGAAACCATTAGCGTTGCTGTAAATCAAGAAGGTCTGGATGATATGCCCATAGCATTTATTTCGTCTTCAGGCGGAGAGATCATGAAAAATACAGCTGTAAAAAATCTCAGAACCAATAAAGAGACTATAAATAGTATGGTCTCCAGCGACAAGGTAAGCATGAGCAGCTTTTCAAGCTGGGGAGTGAACAGTTCACTGGAGCTCAAGCCTGAAATAACCGCGCCGGGCGGACGTATATATTCATCTGTCAATGATGATATCTATGAAAGCTACAACGGAACGTCAATGGCAGCGCCCCACATGACGGGAGCGACCGCACTTTTAAAGCAGTATATCAAACAGAATCCGGAGAAATACGGCCTGATAGAGGATAGTGAGTTTGCACGGCTCATAGAGAATCTTATGATGACCTCGGCGGACGTTTTGATGTATGATGCAGAAAACAGCATTCCGTATTCACCGAGACTGCAGGGTGCAGGACTGGTCGACCTTAAAGCAGCGGTAAATACTCCCGTAACGCTCATAGGCGGAGAATATGAGAGCTTTGGGAATGTATATGAAAAGTCCAAGATAAGCCTCGGCGAGTTTACGTCAAACGAAATTTCGTTTACATTTAAGGCTCGTAACCTTACAGATACCGAAGCGGTATATGATAAGCTCAGTATTACGGTGATAACGGACGAAGCAGATGAAAGCGGTATAGTGGGAGGCATGAGAAAGCTGAACTTTGCGGCAGACCTGCCCGGCAGCGTGACGGTACCGCCGGGAGGCGAGACCGAAATCCCGGTTAAGGTGACGCTTGACCGGGCGGAGCTTGAAGCTAACATGGAGGTGTTTACAAACGGCTTCTTTACGGACGGATATGTGTTCCTCGGCACGGAGGACGGCAGCCTGCCGGAGATAAGCATACCGTTTACAGCCTTCTGCGGCGACTGGTCAAGCGCGCCTGCGCTTGATAAGCCAATATATGACGGGGGCGCGGTTTTAAATGAAACGGGTCTTATGTCAGAGTCCGGGTTAGATGCTGACGGAATACATACAGAAGAAACGGAATCAAAGTATTTGGGCGCCAATATTTTTGTTGATGAAGATGATGAGGAGTACAGCGAATATGCCGGAGAGGAGTTTGCAGGTATATCACCGAACGGCGACGGGAAGTTTGACAATGCGATTGCCTATATAACGCCTTTAAGGCAGCTTGGAGTTTTAGATGCGGCGGTATATGACGCAGACGGTAACCTTATACTTGAGGATATTGACTACGGAGCTGAAAATGAGCGTGAATATTTGTTTATGGCATCTAAGTTCAGACCTTTGACATTTTCCTTTGAAGAAATTAATGAACTGAGCGATGGCGACTATGTGTTTAAGATTCAGGCCGGATTTTACGGGCAGAAAGAGTATTCAAAGAATGAAAGCATTGAAATGAAGTTTTATGTAGACCGTATTAAGCCCGAGATAACAGAGCTGGAGATACGCGAGGAGGGCGAAAATACATATCTTGACGTATCCGCGCGGGACAACAGGCATCTTATGGGAATTACCGTAAGCGGAATGATGGACGGAGAAGAGGCGATAGATGTGTGCCCGATAAAGGGCCTCGGAGAATTTGAGCATACATTTGATATCACGGGAGTGGATCCGGGTTCGCTTTCTGTAGAGGTGTATGATTACGCTTTAAACAGCACAGAACAGGCAATGCAGGGAATAGAGGCGTCGTATTTCGGAATGTCGGGCTCGGCGTTTATGTTTGAACTCAGCAACAAGACCGGAGCGCCTGTTAATGCTGCGGTCACGGCTGCGCTGTACAGCGGAGAGGTCTTGGTTGGAGCAGACAGCAAGCAGGTGACTTTGCCGGAGGGTAAATTTTATGAGAGCTTTGTTCTGCCAAATGTCGGGTACGATACAATAAAACTGTTTATCTGGAACAGCTTTGATGATATAGAGCCGCTGTGCAGTGCGTTTGAATTTTAGGCGATGAATAAAAAAGCTGATGACTGAAAAATTGAGGCTGTAAAAAAGCTCGTCATATAAAATGATTGCGTATGGGGTGTAAAAAAATCGCCCAGAGCGTTCAAGGGCATAAACATAGAAAATCCGCTCAAAAGGGCGGATTTCCTGCATTTAAGGGAATATTTTAATTTTTTAGGCACATTAAAAGCAAATATCGTCAAGTTTTTTTGCCCTTGAACGCTCTGGGCGATTTTTTACACCCCTAATTTAG